>SVPT01000066.1 GCA_015065695.1 Oscillospiraceae bacterium
CATCACGCAGTATTCGCAGCCTGCCTCCGCCATGCGGGCGAACAGCTCGTGCAGCTCGTAGGTGTCGGGAGTGGTGTAGTGGGTCTCCAGCACCTCGTCGCCTATCATGTTCTGAATCGTGCCGATAAGGCCGGTCTTGTGACCGCAGGTCTCCAGCACGTGCTTGAGGATATAGGTGATGGAGGTCTTGCCGTTGGTTCCTGTGACACCCACCAGCTTCAGGCTCTTCAGCGGATTGCCGAAGTAGTTTTCGCATATCTGCGCAAAGGCTTCACGGGTGGAGGGCACAATGACCTGCCCCTCGACACCCATATCACGTTCCACCAAGACCACAGCACCGCTCTGTGCGGCCTGCGCTGCGTAGTCGTGACCATCACGGCTGAGACCCTTTATGCAACAGAACAGCACACCCTCTGCCGCCTTGCGGGAATCCACAGTGAGGGAGTCTATGTTCTTATCGAGGTCGGGTGAACCGTTAAAATTAACGCCTTCCAATAAAGCGGACAACTTCATAAGCCGCTCATTCCTGCCTTTCAAGAGGGTTTTGATACAGCATATAGCAACAACACTGCATCAGAATACAGTATATAGCCGGCAGGCTGTCAAATCAAGCCTTTTTGCCTTATACTTAAATATATAGAATCAGTCGGTGGCACCGCCCATGATGAAGTCCACCGTAATGACGGTGCCCTGCTCCACCTTGGTGCCTGCCGGGATTGACTGGCTCTGTGCAACGCCCTGAGAGCTGTCGTAGCCCGAGCCGGCAAAGCGGATATTCAGCCCTGCATCGGTGATGAGGGTGTTGGCCTCACGGGGGGATTTGCCCTCAACAGAGGGTACTGTTGCCAGCGGCAGCGAGCCCTCTTCCCCGGTGGTGACAACCACTGTGCCGCCTCTGGGAATGCTCTGACCGCCCTGAGGAATCTGACCGGTGACGGTGTCACCGTCACCGATGACACGGATCTTCAGATTCTTCTCCTCAAGACGCTGCTTTGCCTCGTCAACAGACTTGGTGCGCAGGCTGGGCACGATGGTGTCCAGACGCTTTACGTCCTCTTCAGAGTAGATGGTCTCGATGCCCAGATAGGGCAGAATCTCGGTAAGGATATTTCTTGCAACGGGGGCTGCGATGGTGCCGCCCATGTGGTATGCGCCTCTGGGGTCATCGAGGAGAATAAGCACCGCGATTTCCGGATCATCGCTGGGAACAACGGCGCAGTAGGAAGCGACGTAGGTCTTGATGCCGGTCTGGGCGGTTTCCGCGATCTTCTCGGAGGTACCGGTCTTGCCGCCGATGCGGTAGCCCGGAATGTAGCAGTTCTTTGCGGTACCGGAGGTTACTGTGCCCTCCAGCATATCGTTGATAATCTTGGAGGTGGAGGAGGAGATTACCTGACGCTTGACCACAGGCTCTACGTTGACAGCGACGTTGCCGTTGCTGTCAAGCACCTGACCGACAACGTGGGGCTGGACGAGATAGCCGCCGTTGACGACAGCGGAGATGGCGGTAATCATCTGAATGGGGGTTACAGTGTTGGTCTGGCCAAAGCTGCTGACCGCGAGGTCGGCGGCGTGCTTGTTCAGGCTTTCCTCGGTATGGTAGCTGACGCCTGCCACAGTGCCGGATTCGCCGGGGAGGTCGATGCCGGTCTTTTCGGTGAAGCCGAATGCCTTGTAATACTGGAAGAATCTGCTTCCTCCCAGCCGCTCGCCAAGGGTCATAAAGACGGGGTTGCAGGAGTTCATCATGCCCTGCTTGAGGCTCTCGGTGCCATGTCCGCCGCCCTTGTGGCAGTTGATGCGGCGACCGCTGACCGTCTTGTAGCCCGGGCAGTTGAAGCTGTCGTTGAGGGAGGTAAGACCTTCCTCCAGCGCGGCAGCCATGGTGATGGGCTTGAATACCGAGCCGGGCTCGTAGGTATCGCTTATTGCCTTGTTTCTCCACTGCTCCTGTCGGGCAGCATCCTGTGCGGCAGCGCGCTCATCTTCGTCAACAATCTTTTCGGCGTTGGTGCGCTTCTGCTCGTTGTATATGGTGTAGTAGTCGGCGGGGTCGTAGTCGGGCATTGTTGCCATGCCGAGTATCGCGCCGGTGTTGACGTTCATTACGATGCCGCTGGCGCGGTTGCGCACGTCATTTTCGTTGACTGCGCGCATGAGGTACTTCTCAAGGCAAGCCTGCACGGTGGAGTCTATGGTCAGCACCAGACTGTGACCCTGCTGTGCCTCTTCGATGGTGTTGTACTCAAAGGGCATTGCGCCACTGAGTGCGTTCTTTGCGGAAACGATGCGTCCTGGCACACCACTGAGCTGTTCATCGTACTGGGATTCAAGACCCATCAGACCGTTGTTGTCTATGCCGGTAAAGCCAAGCAGAGTGGACGCCAGCGTACCGCGGGTGTATTTTCTGACAGTGTCGGTGCTGAGGGTAATGCTCCTGACCTTTGCCTTCTTGATGTACTCCTCGATTATCTTCTGCTGTGCCTTTTCGGCCTTGTTCTTCAGCTTTACCGAGGTCATATTGGCGTAGTCGCCGCTGATACGTCCTTCGATGTACTCCGGTGTGAGATCCAGTGTCTCGGACAGAAGCTGGATTATTGCCTCGCGCTTATCCAGCTCGCCGTAGACACCGTTTTCCGGGTCGGATTCAGTGGTGTCGGGACGGTTGAGCATCGCGGGGTTGAGCGAGACCACCCATGCGGTTGCGCTCTGCACCAGCGGCTCCATGTTCGCATCGTAGATGGTGCCGCGCTTTGCCGGAAGGGGTACGTCCGCCAGAAGCTGATTGGTGGCACCGCGCTGCCATTTTTCGGGGCGCACAAGCTGCAGGTCCATCATTCGTGCCACGACGATGAGGTACAGCACAAGCAGGACGATGCTCATTATGCGCAGGCGCTTCTGCATCTCCATTCTCGTTCCTGCCTGATTTTTCTTCTTGCCCTCAGCGGCTTTGGTTACGCCTTTTTTCTTTTCACTGCTGTTCATCTGAGTGTTCCTCCTTTTTGTTCCTTATCCACAAATTTGTATGCCCTGCGCTGTCGCAAAAGAAGTGCGGCGCGCAGGTTCTTCTGCAAAAAATTGAGAGTCAAGAAGACGTTTCTCAACTCTCAATTTATTCACTGCTGATGTTCAGTCTGCGGTATTGGCTCCCACGCTCTCAAAGATTGACAGGAATCCCTGACGGGGTGCCTTCTCGAATGCGTCGGTCGCACCCATATTTACATACTGAACCTGACTGGATTCCTGACGTCTCATGCCAAGAACCTCGGTTGCATACTCCTCAACGGCGTTGTCGCTCATGTTGGTCTCATACTCGATCAGCATAGCTTCATATTCCTGCTGAAGATTGATCAGCTCTTTATTCTGTTTTTCGATGCTGTTGGTCAGCTCACTGGCCGCAGCGTAGTTGGTGATGATAACGAAGAACAACAGAATGCCGAGCGCCACAACCGAAATGAACTTGATGCGTTCCTTTTTCTCCCTTGCCAGCAGCACGAGATTGGCAACCACATCGGAGAATGATGCGCTCTTTGCACGTCTCTTGGTCTTTTTGCGGGTGCCGGTCTTTTTGCGCTCGCCTGTTCTGGGTCTGGGCAATGTTCCCGGCATTGCCGCCGAGCTGCGTACTGTATGCTCGGCGTGGGCTGCTCTCGGCTCAAAGAGCGAGAAATCGATGACTGCGTTGCCGTCGAAATACTGCCTGCTCATGTTTTCTGCCATAGCTCGATCCTTTCTGAAGCACACGGCTTCCTGTATTTTATATCGTTAGCCCGTCCGAGGATTTCGCCGTCCTCAGACTCCACTTTTTGTTTACATCATTATGTAACCCTCTGTGTTTACAATAATAATTTAATTTTCACATTCTGTCAAGATGAATCGCACGAAAAAGACGGTCATCGACATTTTTTCTCTCTATTAAATAACACGGAACATCCGTTCCCACAAGATGCTGTGGAGGGGCTCTTCAAAGCATCAATTCTCCTCCAGCTTTTCGCACACCCTCAGGCGCGCACTGCGGCTGCGGGGGTTGCGTGCCAGCTCTTCCTCCGTGGCAGAGGCGGGGTGGCGCAGGGCCAGCTTTGCCCGAGGCTTTTTGCCGCAGACACACACTGGAAACTCCGGCGGGCAGGTACAGCCCTTGCACCATTCTGCCATGGCCCGCTTGGTGATGCGGTCCTCTATGGAATGGAAGGTGATGACCGAAAGCCGACCGCCTGTCTTAAGGCAGCGAAACGCGGACTCCAGACCGCGCTCCAGCTCGCCCAGCTCGTCATTGACAGCTATGCGCAGAGCCTGAAACACCTTGCGTGCGGGGTGACCGTCACGCCGTGCGGCTGCGGGATATGCGGCACTGATGATTTCGGCAAGCTGTGCCGTTGTCTCGATGGGAGCGGTTTCCCTCTTGCGGCATATGCTTTTGGCTATGGCGGCAGAGAATTTCTCCTCGCCGTAGCGGGAGAATATCTCGGCAAGCTGCTTCCAGTCAAGCTGCGCAATCAGGTCCGCCGCCGTGGTGCCCTCGCTGCTCATTCGCATATCCAGCGGGGCATCGTGATGGTATGAAAAGCCACGCTCGGCACAGTCAAACTGGTGAGAAGAAACGCCGATGTCCAGCAGCACGCCGTCAACGGCGGCAATCTCCAGCTCGTCCAGCACTTCGCGTATACGGCTATATTCGCTGTGTACTATTGTAATGTTCGGGTTATGACCCAGCCGCCGCGTTACCTCGGCGATGGCATCGGGGTCGCGGTCTATGGCAATGAGCCTGCCTGTGCCGCCAAGCTGCCTGAGTATCTCTGCGCTGTGACCGCCGCCGCCGGCGGTGCCGTCCACATAGATGCCGCCCTGACGGATATTCATTGCCTCTGCCGTCTGCTCCAGCAGTACGGGGATATGATACTGTCCGCTGCCGCTTGCTTCCGCAGCGCTGCTTATTTTATCGTCCATTGCTCCTCACAAAGCTCTGTATTTTTCAAGACACGTCGGTCATTCATGCACTGAAAATATGCCAAAGAAAACGAATAACCCCTGACAGGGTTTGAGGGCGGCTGGTTAGGCCGCCCTCAAAAATGCAGAAGGTTCAAAAAAGGGGACTTGTATGCAATGTTTTGTGGGGGAGTACACGGGTGATAACCGGTTCATCAGGCACCCGCTCTCCTGTATCAGCGGAGAAGCCTCTCCGCTGTCCGCAACCGCTGCGGTGGATTGTAATGTATTATGTCGTGCTGTTTTTGTAAATTGTTCGCAATCAATGCGAAACAATCTCCATCAGAAGCCAGCCAGATCGAGGAAATCGAATGTCTCGCCGTCGTCGTCCTCTTCGATGAGTGATGCGGCAAGCTCAGGCTGCCACAGCTCCACCCATTCGCCCATGCCGATGATGCTGACCTTGTCGGTTATGCCGACGGAAGCACGAAGCTCCTCCGAAAGCACCACTCGACCCTGGGAATCCATGTCCACCTCCACAACGGAGGCAAGCAGCTTACGCTTGGAATTGACATTTCTGAGCGTTGCGCTGTTGACACGCGCCATCATCTTGGAAAACTCTTCCTCGTTGTAGGCGCGGATACAGCCGTCTATGCTGCGCAGCATATAGAACTTATCGCCCAGACCAGTGCGAAACTTCGCCGGCACGAAAACTCTGCCTTTCGTGTCTACGTTATGCAGGTATTTGCCGACTAACATTCCGCTTCTCACACCCTTCGCTCTGCTGTACTTTATCAGCTATGCACAGCACGCCAATTTCATGTTTACTTCATGACAGGCTGCGCCACATCGCTCCACATTCATAATTATATACGCCTCCTAAATAAATTGCAACAGGAAAATATCAAAGTCTTGTGAAGCTCTCCCTTTCCCTACACAGCTTCTTGTTGTTTTGGTGTAAACGTACTTTCCTCACCCCCAATATGTTGTGTTCCGCTCTCCAATATCGCACAATATGTCTCTGCGCATTTTTGCGGCATTTTTTGTGCGCCGAGATTTCTGTGGAATATCACCAAATTCAGTCCCGAAATTTTTACACACCGCGCAGCGAGCATATGTGGAAAAATCGACTTTTATATACTTTCCCTAGCTGTTTTCGGCTGGTTATGGCACAACACCTGCCGCCACTGCCCTCCACTTCGCTTTTTTGCCTGCTGCTCTGCGGAGGGCTGCTTCGCAGGCAAAAAGGCGCAAAAAAGCACCCGCAGAATGGGCTGTTCTGCCCTTTCTGCGGGTGCGGGTACTGCTATGGATTGCGGATTACTCCTGAGGAGGAGTATCGTCGCCGTCGTCGGGATCAATGCCAAGGGGACGCATTCCCTCGTTCTGCATGGAAGCACGCAGATTCTGGCGGGATTGACGAATCTGCATGAGGTACTGGCTGAGTGCGTCCTCGGCGGAGCGCATGATGCCCTCCGCATACTCGGTGGAAGCTTTCTTTATCTCCCTCGCCTGAGTCTGTGCCTGAGCCTTGGTCTCGGTGGCGGCAATCTGCGCACGGCGGAGAATGTCCTCCTTATTGATGAGGGCGCGGGCGCGCTCCTCTGCCTTGCGGGTGATGCTTTCCGCATCGCGGCGGGCATCTGCCACTATATCGTTGCGCTCGGCAACGATGGCTCTTGCCTGTCTGATTTCCTGAGGAAGGTGCAGGCGGATGTCATCAATCAGCTTTCTCAGCTCGTCCGCGCTGACGATGACCTTGCCCGGACGCAGCGGCACTGCCGTTGCGCTGTCCAGCAGTTCGTCCATCTGCTCCAACAGTTCGTCTGTACTTATCATATACTCTCACTGCCTTTCTGACTTAATCTTTCCCTCAACCGTTCTGAGATTATATCACATACCTCCGCCGGCACAAAGCTGGATATGTCTCCCCCAAAGCTGGCTATCTGCTTGACTACGCTGGAGGAGAGGAACATATTCTCTGCGCTGGTGGTAAGGAATACCGTTTCCAGTCCCGGGTTGAGCCTCCGGTTGGCAAGCGCCATCTGGAACTCATACTCATAGTCGGACACCGCACGCAGCCCCTTTACAATGACGCCTGCGCCCTTGTGCGCGGCGTAGCTGGTGAGCAGTCCGTCAAAGCATTCCACCTCAATGTTATCTATACCTGCGGTGGTGCGGCGCAGCAGGTCAACACGCTCCTCCTCGGTGAATACGGGATTCTTCTTGGGGTTGTGCATGACCGCCACATATACCTTGTCAAATATTGCTGCGGCACGGCGGAATATATCCACATGGCCTACGGTTACCGGGTCAAAGCTGCCCGGGCAAATTGCTATCATGGCTTTTTCATTCCCTTCGCGGTCAGCCTGTTGTGTCCGCTTAGTCTATTGAACTGTGACGGTAGAGCGTCAGCGCGATGCGTCCGTGACGGTAGGTGCGCCGCTTGACAAACTCGCCTGCGGTTTCGGGCAGCACCTTTCGCTCGGGGGCCTCGCACAGTATCACGCCGCCGGTATTCATCACCTGTGCCATTTCCGGCAGCAGCTTATCCAGCAGATTGCTCTCGTAGGGCGGGTCAAGGAGGGCGATGTCAAAACGCTGCCCCTTGGACTGTGCCCTCTGCAGGAAGGTGGCAGCATCGCTCAGCACGATGTTTGCCCGGTCGTCAAAGCGGCAGGTAGCCACATTCTCCCTTGTTACCTCCAGCGAATGGCGGGAGGAATCGACAAAGGTGCATATACGCGCTCCGCGGCTCAGTGCCTCGATGCCAAGCTGTCCGCTGCCCGAGAAGAGGTCGAGCACTGCTCTGCCCTCTATATCGAACTGGATTATGCTGAACATTGCCTCCTTTACGTTGTCGGAGGTGGGACGGACTTCGTCCCCTGCCAGTGTGCGCAGTTTTCTGCCCCGCGCCGTTCCCGTAATGACTCTCATATATTCTCCGTTATCTATGGTAATTATATCAGATTTTGTAACTGTGCGCAATAGCGTTTTACATAATCTGTCATTTTGTCAGTTCTGTAAAATCAAACGTGTTTCTTTTCGTCAGCATGACGAATGAGGTTGCGCTGAATCTTGCCGCTGCTGGTCTTGGGCAGCTCGGCAACGTACTCCACGATGCGGGGGTACTTGTAGGGTGCGGTGGCCTTCTGACGTGATTCTGCAGCTCCTTGGTCAGCTCATCGGAGGCCTCAAAGCCCCTTGCCAGCACGATGGTGGCCTTGACCACCTGACCGCGGGTGGGGTCGGGGGCGGCAGTGACTGCGCACTCCAGCACAGCGGGGTGCTCAAGCAGCGCGCTCTCTACCTCGAAGGGACCGATGCGGTAGCCGGAGCATTTGATAACGTCGTCGTTGCGTCCGACAAACCAATAGTAACCGTCGGCATCGCGCCAAGCCATGTCGCCGGTGGAATAGATGCCGTCATGCCACGACTTGCGGGTGGTTTCCTCGTCCTGGAAGTAGCCCCGGAAGAGACCGGAGGGACCGTGGTCGCCTACATCACGCAAGCAGATAACGCCCTCCACGCCGTCCTCGCAGGAATTGCCGTCGGCATCAATGAGGTCAACGTGGAAGTAAGGGGTGGGCTTGCCCATTGAGCCGGGGCGCACATCGAAGAAACGGAAGTTGGCAAGTAGGACGGGGGTCTCGGTCTGACCGAAGCCCTCGCGTATTTCCAGACCGGTCAGTTCGATTATCTTGCGGTAGACCTCGGGATTGAGGGGCTCGCCCGCAACGGAGGCGTGCTCGATAAAGGAGAGGTCGTAGCCGGAGAGGTCCTCCTTGATAAGGACACGGTAGATGGTCGCCGGTGCGCAGAAGGTTGCGGGACGGATTCTGCACATGGCTTCCAGCATATCATGGGGCTTGAACTTCATGGTGTCATAGGCACCGATGGCGGCGCCGCATATCCACTGACCGTATATCTTGCCCCACGCAAACTTCGCCCAGCCGGAGTCGGTCTGGGTCATGTGTATTTTATTTTCCTGAACGCACTGCCAGTAGCGGGCGGTGACGATATGACCGAGAGGGAAGGCAAAGTCATGCCAGACCATCTTGGGCATACCGGTGGTACCGCTGGAGAAATACAGCAGCATCATGTCGTCATTCTTGGGTGCGGCATCGCCTGTGGGACGCTCGAAATGCTCGCTCTGGGCATACAGCTCCGCGCCGAAATCCACAAAGCCCTCATCGGTATGGGGCTCGCCGAGGGTGCAGACGGTGTTGAGGGTCTCGCACTTGGGCAGCGACTGGCGGACGTAATCGAGCACACCGTCCTCCGAAACCACCACCAGCATCTTTACCGAAGCGGCGTTGCAGCGGTAGACGATGTCCTTTGTGGTGAGCTGGAAAGAAGCGGGTATACACACCGCGCCCAGCTTGTGCAGACCGACCATGGCAAACCACACCTCGGGGCGCTGGCGCAGAATGAGCATGACCACGTCGCCCTTGCCGATGCCCTTGGAGCGGAAGAAGTTGGCGGCCTGGTCGCTGTGCCGCTTGACATCGGAGAAGGTATAGCTCTTCATGTCGCCCTCGTCGTTGGTCCACACGAGAGCCAGCTTTTCCGGCTCTACACGAGCCCACTCGTCAACGACATCGTAGCCGAAGTTGAACAGCTCGGGAGTATTGATTTTGAAACCCTCGCAGAAATCCTCGTAGGATTCAAATTCCAGACGGGGGCAGTATTTATTGATTATATAGTCCATTTCTTTGCACCTCTGCTATGCTCAGTTCTTGCCTTCGGTGATTACGGTGAGGAAGGAGGCAGGTCCGTCAACGGCCGACTGACCGTGGGGAATCATCGGGTCGAAGTAGAGGCAGTCGCCCTGCTCCAGCACGATGTCCTTCTTGCCGATGGTGACGCACACCTTGCCGGACAGGACATAGTTGAATTCCTGACCGCCATGGGAGACCAGTGCGGGGCGCTCGTCCTCGGGCATAAGCTGAACCACCATGGGCTCCATCTCGCGGCCCTTGAAGTTATAGCACAGGCTGGTGTAGTTGTAGCCGGGATAGCGTTCCACCTTTGCGCCCTGTCCATTGCGCACCACAGAATAGGTGTTCATCTTGGGGGTGCGTCCGGTGAGCAGGGTGGTGAAATCCACACCGAGGATAGAGGCTATCTCGTAGAGGGTGCTGATGGGAATATCCTGCTCGCCCGATTCATAGGCGATGTAATTGATGAGGGTTACGCCCAGCTTATCTGCCATCTCGGTGGCCTCTATATCCAATATCTCTCGCAGTTCCTTGACCCTTGCGGGTATGCTGGTAAGATCCATCTGCATATATCTCATTTCCTTTCTCTGTTGCCTTTATTGATTACTAACTTTATATTATATATTATTTGCAGGCGGATGTAAAGAATTTTTCGTTTTGGGGCGGTGGGGTGGTTTTGTGTTGGTTTGGTGGGTTGAACGATAAGGGCGAGGAAATGGAAAAGGACGGACATTGCTGTCCGTCCTTGTTTGTTATTTCTCATGTTAGAAGCTGCTATCCCGCAACCGATTATCCGTACCGCGCTTCGCAAAGAGGCTTGTCCCAGTGTATGGTGCCATTCAGCGATGCGGCAATTTCATCTGCGGCGGTCTGCACCTGTGCCATATACTGCTCGTCACGCTTTTTGGAGCGTCGTCCCTTGGCACGGAAAAGCTCCTTCAGGGCGCAGGCATCGTAGCTGATGGCGAAATCCTCTGCATCTCTGTGAGGGAAGAAGGTCACGCCCACCTCATATCTTATCATTCCGCTGTCGCTTTCCGCAGTGAGCCATACATCGGCGGCACGGCGCTCCACACCGTTGAATGTACACTCTGCGGAGAAATACTGTCTGTAGACATCAATAGTTTTCATCGGAAGTCCTCCTGTGTGGTTTTGTCAGGAAGCATTATCGCCAACAAACCTTAAACTGTGGAATAAGGGGTCATTGCTTGGGCGCGTCGATATATCGCTCAACACGCATACGCAGATTGTGTTTTTTGCGCAGTGCCGCAATCTGCTCCATCATGGGGGATTTGTGATGAATGTCAATGGCGGTCTGGTCCTTCCATCTGTCGATGAGCAGAACGGTTTCCTCGTCATTCATAGGGAAAAAGTATTCGTACAGCTCGTTGCCCTCTTCAGCGCGCACAGCGTCGACAATGCCTTGGGCAACCATCTCTTCGGCAAATTTTCGCGCGCTTCCGTTGCTTCCTGTGTAATAAATATTAACTGTAATACTCATTGTAGTCCTCCAAGAACATTATTTGGGGTTAAAGCTGTAGTTGCGTGATTTATTGCTGCCTGCCTGTTATTGCTCTGTACTTCTCCATGAAAGCCTCTTTGTTGGCAAGCAGCCTTTGAATGGCTTCCAGAAAGCGGGCATATTCGTTGTCGGCAACGTAGCTTTTCGCGTAGCCGCCGCTGCCGTATTTGCTCTGCATATGCTGATAGCAGCGCTCCATATGCTCCTCTTCCGTATGCCCGGGGTAATGCTTGAGTGAATAGGCATGGGTGCGCCGGAAGAAGGCATCGATGTCCGTGGAGCGGTCGGCGGAGGAAACCACCCTGCCGTAGTCGCTGCGGGGTTGATGCGCCAGCGATGCCCGGTGGTCTTTGATGGCTTCTGCCATTATCCGAAGCTGCTCTTCCGTGAAGAATTGCCGTATGCCTGCATCACTCCGCAGTGCTTCTGCCGACAGCACCTCATGCTCGTCTTTATTGACGTGATGGGCGATGTCGTGATATGCCGCGATGGTATAGACCATGTCGGCATCAAGGCGGTCAAACTGCTCCATAAACAGCAGGCTACGCCGTATCACATAGAAAACATGGTCCAGCTGATGCCCTTTATCGTTTTGGAAATACTGCGGGAATACATTTGTTTCCATGTACTGCATCAGCTCCGGTGAAACCCGCGCATCTGCGGCGAGGCGGCGGATTGCTTCGATGTCGGTCGGCGGCATGGCAGGCTTTTCCTTTCGTTGGTATTGATACTGTTGCGGCGATGCTATCTTGCCGTAAACTCTCCCGAAATTTCTCCCTTTTGAATGATATGCCCTGCGGCTTTTTTCAGGAGAGATTTCTTGAACACATTCGCGGACAGGTCTATTTCACAGTCCAGCACATACAGCGTAAATCTGTATATATGGCTCTTTCCTCTGGGCGGTTTGGGTCCTGCGTAGCGGTGCAGGCCGTAGGCTATACCCTGCTTTGCGTTTATATTTCCCTGTATGGCAATGCTTTTTCCCGCCGGAACAGCCTTTTCGATTATATCCAAAGCGGGAATATTCCAGATGACCCAATGCGTGAAGCCTTTGATGGGGTGGCTCATATCCTCCAGAGTAATGGCTATCGTTTTCGCGGCAGGAGAAAGATTGCTGATGACAAACCGAGGAGATATATCCTGTCCGTATCCTGTATATTCGGGGAGGAAGCTTCCCTGCGCATCAATTGCGCTACATTCAAATTCCAGTATTTCGTTTCCCATTACGGCAACTTCCTTTCGGGTGTATTTCCCTAATTCTGCTGCTTAATTATACCATATGCGGGAGAGGGAGAAAACAGGAATTTTGTTAAATGATGGTGCACAAAAAGAGGACGAACATCGCTGTTTGTCCTCTTTTTTCATTCTTCAACTTTAACGATGTCTATTGCCGATTCCAAAAGAATATTAATGAGTTCATTGCGCGAGCGGTTTGTATCAGCAGACAGTCTGTCGAGTCTTTCAATAAGCTCATCTCTCATTCGGACAGAAACAACTTTATAGCCGTCATCTCCGCGTCTGGCAACTTTCTTCTTAATCTTTATCTCATCTGCCATAACAATCACCTCTCTATAATGTAATTGTACCTTGACAAATGTAGTTTTTGTATACTATAATTTTATAGTGCATATACACTACAAAATTATAGTGCGAAAGGAAAATTGATATGAAAAAGCCAGAAGAAAAAACAATGGTCTCTGTTTACAACGGCGCAGCCGCAAAATGTAAGCAACTGCTCGATTCATTCGCAAAGCTATGTGGCGGAAAGAAAAATATGAAGATAGTCCTTTCCGTTGCAGGTGCGGTTTTATGTGCGGTGATTGTATTGAGCATTGTGTTGTGCGGCGGCAATGCTAAGAAGAGCGCACTAAAATGCATACCCAATTATGCTGAATCGGCATATATGCTTGAGTATAACTCAAAGTATGATTTCAGAGATGAACCATCAGGTGATATTCTGCCAAACAACGGAATTATCGTTCTTTATGAAACCTATAACAACTTTTACGTTTCGGTGTGCAAGTCAAACGGCAGGGTTATTGAAACACTTAATAACAATATGACGAGAGATAGAATGCTGGATGCCAAATACCCGGGAGAAGAGCTTCTTTATAAGGCGGATTTGGAATTCATCACAGAATGCATGGAAGATTGTATTCTCGTTGGTGACGGCGCAAAGGTACAGGAGATAAATGAATGGTACAAATTCAGCGATAATGAAATCGCAGAATAAACAATCAATCGTTAAAAGTAGGAAACATTAATGTTCTGTCAGAAATGCGGCAAAGCATTACTTGTCGAAGCAGTTGTTTGAACCAATTGCCGCTGAAGCCCCCAAGCGCACAAAGGAAATGGACTAAAAGTCAAAAGCACAACTCAAAGGCACACTCCTTATCATTGGGGTATAATGATTATTATTGTCACTATCATTCTGGTAAATTCACAGAACAAAAAGAACATAGCTATAATACACTCCGAACATAAACACGCAAAAAGAGGACGAACATCGCTGTTCGTCCGCTTCTGTTATTTATCTCAATTATTCTTCCTCAAAAGCGTCCTTTGAAAGACCGCACACAGGGCACACCCAATCCGCAGGGACATCTTCCCATGCAGTGCCGGGGGCAATGCCGCTGTCGGGGTCGCCGATGGCGGGGTCGTAGATATAGCCGCAGGGGCAGGTGTATTTTTTCATAGTCAATCCTCCTTGCGTTTTTGGGTATTGTTTGCGTGAAATAAGGAAATATACTATTTGCCGCCCATCATTATCTCGGAGATAATGTCAAGCACCTTCTGATGGCAGCCGCCGCAGCCTGTGGAGCAATGGGTGATCTTCTGAACGTCTTCAAAGGCGGCCAGAACATCGGAAAAACTCTTCA
>SVPT01000067.1 GCA_015065695.1 Oscillospiraceae bacterium
AGCTTCCTTTCCTGGATGCCTCGCGAGGATGTTATCAAGTATATGCATGAAAGCGATTGCTTTGTGATGCCCAGCTACAACGAAACCTTCGGAATTGTTTATGTTGAAGCCATGGCAAGCGGCTGCTACACCATCGGAAGCCGCGGCGAAGGCATAGACGGCATCATCACCGACGGACACAATGGTGCTCTGGTAGAGTCTGGTTCCGTATCTTCCCTTACAGAAGCACTGGAACATTATTTTAGGCTGACTCCAGAGGAGCTTCTGCCTATACTTGAACGAGCGATCGATGAAACTCAATCGGAGATGGATGCCGCACTGGAGCTACTTGACTTTGCCTGCAGCAAAAAAGCTCCAGATATATATAATTTCTGAACGGTCCTCCGAACAACAGAGCAATAAACATAGAAGAGCAGCCGAATGTTTCATTCGGCTGCTCTCTTTTTGTCTGTTGTGGTATTACCGCAGCTTCGCCAACCCTGCTTACTTGGCTATGACGAACTTCTTTCTGCGCATATACTCATCACGCTTGCCTGCGTTGTAGTTCTGCACAGGGCGCAGGTAGCCGACAACGCGGGACCATACCTCGGCATCGCTGCCGCAGATGGGGCACTGGAAGTGCTCGCCGGCGATATAGCCATGGTCGTTGCACACGCTGAAGGTGGGAGTGATGGAGATGTAGGGCATCTTGTACTTCTCAAACACCTTGCGGATTACGTTCTTGCACACCTCGATGTCCTCGATGCGCTCACCGAGATACAGGTGCTGCACGGTACCGCCGGTGTACAGCGACTGCAGCTCGTCCTGCAGGTCGCAGCACTCGAAGATGTCGTCGGTATACTCAACGGGAAGCTGGGAGGAGTTGGTGTAGAAGGGCTCTGCGCCGCCTGCCTGAATGATGTCGGGATAACGCTCCTTGTCCAGACGTGCCAGACGATAGGTAGTGCCCTCGGCGGGGGTAGCCTCAAGGTTGTAGTTGTGACCGGTCTCGGTCTGGAATTCCACCATCAGTGCGCGGAGGAAATGCATGACCTCCAGAGCAAATGCCTGACCCTCGGGGGAGGCGATGTCCTTGCCAAGGAAGTTGAGGCAGGCTTCGTTCATGCCAACAATGCCGATGGTGTTGAAGTGATTGCTCCAGTATTCGCCGGAGCGACGCTTGATGCCGCGCAGATAGTAGCTGGAATAGGGATACAGTCCGCGGTCGGTCTGGTCCTCGATTATCTTTCTCTTTATCTCAAGGGAAGTCTTACCCAGAGTTGCGATGTGCTTCAGCCGCTCGAAGAACTCCTCCTTGGTGCTGCTGAGGTAGCCTATGCGGGGCATATTGATGGTAACAACGCCGATGGAGCCGGTCATGGGGTTGGAGCCGAAGAGACCGCCGCCCCTCTTGCGCAGCTCGGTAACATCAAGGCGCAGACGGCAGCACATGGATACTGCGTCCTCGGGAGAAAGGTCGCTGTTGACGTAGTTTGCGAAGTAGGGAATACCGTACTTGCAGGTGATGCGCATGAACTCGTTGACAACAGGATTATCCCAGTCGAAATCCTTGGTGATGTTGATGGTGGGAATGGGGAAGGTAAATACACGACCCTTAGCGTCGCCCTCCAGCATGACTGCGCAGAAGGCACGGTTGAAGATGTCCATGTACTCCTGCATCTCGCCGTAGGTCATGTCGGTGACCTCGCCGCCGATGATGACAGCCTTGTCCTTCAGTGTCTTGGGGACACGAATGTCGAAGGTCAGGTTGGAGAAGGGGCACTGGAAGCCAACGCGGGTGGGTACGTTGATATTGAAGATGAACTCCTGCAGGCACTGCTTGACCTGCTCGAAGGTCATGTTGTCCGCCTTGACAAAGGGAGCGCAATAGGTGTCGAAGCTGCTCCATGCCTGCGCACCGGCGGTCTCGCCCTGGGTGGTGAAGGTGGAGTTGACTATCTGACCAAGGAAGGAACGCAGATGCTTTGCGGGGCGGCTTTCCACCTTGCCCTCAACGCCGCCGAAGCCGTCCATCAGAAGCTGATAAAGGTCCCAGCCTGCGCAGTAGGGTCCGAAGAAGCCAAGGTCATGGATATGGGCATCGCCGTTCTCGTGCGCGGCACGCACATCGTCGGGATAGATTTCGTACAGCCAATACTTCTTGGTGAAGGTCTCACGGACATAGTTGTTCAGTCCGTTTACGCTCTTCTGCATATTGGCATTCTCTTTGATGCTCCAGTCTCTGTCGGAGAGGTAATCGCCGAACATGGAAATGGTAGCACCGACAAGTGCGTTGATTTCGCGGGCGCTGCGGCGCTTCTCACGGTAGAGGATATATGCCTTGGCGGTTCTTGCATGACCGTTCTCGATAAGTACCTTCTCAACGATGTCCTGCACACCCTCAACGTCGGGGGTGCTGTCGCCGTAGCGGGCATCAATCTCTGCCATAACCTGCTCGGTGAGCATACGAGCCTTCTCTTCATTGCTGCCGCCCACAGCCATCGCCGCACGGAAAATGGCATTGGTTATCTTCGCGGGATCAAAGACCTCGACACGGCCGTCCCTCTTCATTATGTTTCTGCTCATAGATTTGTTCCTTTTCTCCGTTTCTCACGGTCTGTATTGCTTATCGCTCTTCTCAAACCACATGATGTGGATTTGCAAGCAGCGTGGCGCACAATATATAGTGTACACTCCACGCCGCGTACTACCATTATACTCCACCCAATATCTTGTGTCAATGAAAACTTTGCCAACAATATCTAGTTTTCAAAGTTTGTTGATAGCTGACAAAAACTTCCTGCGGCATTTGCGCACAATGACCACAACCCCTCCCGTTTCCCCCATTGTGAGGGTGTGGAGTAATTTTTCGCATCGTGCCCTTTCGCCTTTACAAACCCTACAGCTTGTGGTATACTATCAGCACACACAAGGCAGCACACACCAAAGACCAATATACATCTATAAACAACACCAAAGGGGGATACAACCATGACCATTACCAAACGCATAGCCGCCCTGCTGATGGCAGCAGCACTGCTCTTCTGCCTTGCCGCCTGCGACAATTCCGACGGCGACATGAATCAGTATCTTGAGAACAACGGCATAGAGCAGAACATTCCCGTTTCCGGCACTGACCCCGGGGCACTGCCCGGCGGCGAGGAGGTTGACACTCCTGTTTACGGCGATGAGCTGCCCGAGGTACTCATCAGCACATGGAGCGTTGTGGACATCTATCAGTATGCCGCCGCTTCCGACATCTCCGAGCAGGAAGCAATGGACAGGGAATATGCCAACGGCATCTCCTTCGGCTACAACTGCTTCACCCGCGCAGGCGATAACATTCAGGACGCCGTCTTTGCCATCAACTCCAACGCCTCCTATGCCGATATGCAGGCACTGGGCATCCAGACCAGCGGTCTGGAGCAGCTCTACGGTCAGGACGCACGAATCACCTCTGTTGGCATCTCCACCGCAGAGGGCAGCCAGTGCACCACCGTTTTCCTTATCAATGACGCTGTACTCGTCGCATTCGGCTCCGGCATGAACGTCTTTACCTACGAGAGCGTTGAGGCTGTAGGCTGATGCCCGAATGAAAAGCACAATGAACATCACAACAATTTACTTTGTCCGCCACGCACAGCCCATATCCTTCTCTGAGCCACAGCCGCAGGACGTATACAATATGCGTCCGCTGACCGAGCAGGGCGCACAGGACAGTCTTGCGGTAGCGGAGTTTCTGCGCGGTGTACACGTTGACCGCTTCATATGCAGCAACTACACCCGCAGCATACAGACCATCACTCCCGCTGCCGAGGAGCGAGGCATGGAGATAATCATTGACGAGCGTCTCCGTGAGCGTGACGGCACCCTTGCCGGTGCGGGAATGGGCGAGACCCGCAAGCGTTGGCTCAACATGAACTACGTTGACGAGGGCGGCGAGAATATCCGTAGCGTACAGCGCAGGAACATCGAGGCCATGCGCGACATACTGGAGCTTTTCGCCGGTCAGACGCTGGTCATAGGCACCCACGGCACCGCCTTCTCCGCGCTGATGAATTACTATGACGGCGCGTGGAACTATGTGCAGTTCCGCCGCATTGTCAATATGCTGCCCGCAGTGTTCAGGGTGAGGTTTGCCGGTCAGTGCATGGTGGACTGGGAACAGGTTTTCGCCCTTGAGCGGGGGTATCCCAAGGCGGGCAAGTAACCGACTGCCCCGTTGAGACTGACAATCAAAAAACAGATGGAACGGAACCCGCCCTGTACTTCAGGGCGGGTGCTTCATAATAAATCAAAGCGCAAATCCAAAGCCGATAACACAGACAAAGGAGAATATCTCTTGAACACAGACAGCATTTTGGTGGAAGCAATCCAGAAAGCGGCGTACCAGGCCTTCAGCAAGCTGTTCAGCGAACACCGCGAGCAGTTCTATTACTGCTCGCTGATCACCACAGGCGAGGGGCTTTGCCCCGTTGTTTCGGCGTGGTCGAAGGAAGCACTGGAAAGAACCGCACAGCAGTGGGACGATGTGGAGAAGGCAAAATACTACCTGAAGTGGTCATATGCCGAAACGCCCTATTTTGCTTTCGGCGAGGAGTTTTTCGCAGAGGTCGGTGAACTTTTCCGCCAGAGAATGCACGGTCTGTCGGGTGACGATGAGATTTTCGGGGAGATAGAGCTGCGCATCAACTCCATGGAGAGAGCCATGCACAATCTGGACGCAAGCGGGCTGTTCGGGGCAGGAAAAGAACGGCTGGGCATGGTCATCAATGCCGAGTTCATGCCGCCGGACTACACCAACACCGAGCGGGCACGCAGGCTAAATCCCGAAGAGGCTCTGACCGAGTGGCTGGAAGAAGCCGCGGAGGAATGAGCGGAGTCATTTGTGCAGAAGTGTCAGGGTTTGTGAGGTGACAAAGATGACAGATAAACAAGTGACTGAGAGAATCGAACTGCTGGAACGCAAGTACAGAGAAGTCTGGGGAGTTGAAGTGGATTACCTCACAGTTCCTGCCTGCATGACACAGGAAAAACTGGTTTGCGTTCTTGAAAGGATAATAGACACCGGCGAAAGTGTCCTTGTAGGGTTTAATAAGATTTACCGCGGGCAATAATCTGGCGTTGTCATTACATGCAGTATAATATATGGTTAATTTTATATATTGAAGAACAGACCCTACAAAACAAAAAGGAGGACAGCATCACATGAGCGAAAAACCGATTCCCTTCTGGGAAGAATCCTATCAGGACGATAGCGTTGTGACCTTCTCCATGCAGCCCAACGCAACTGTCAGAGAGTTTGAGCATCTTCTTGACAGGCAGGCAAGGATACTGGAAGTCGGCTGCGGAGAGGGGCAGAATGCCATATACCTTGCACAGCAGGGTTACAGCCAAGTTGATGCGTTCGACCTTTCTGAGAATGGCATTGCAAAACTCAAACGCATCTGCGCAGCGGGCAACGTGCAACTTAACGCATTTGTCGCCGACCTGACCACATACAGCTTCGAGGGCTCATACGACATGATAATATGTTTCGGCACACTGCATTTCGTGAGCAAAGAGCATTGGAAGGCATTTCTGACCCGCGCAAAGGAACACACCAACATCGGCGGCATTCATATAATGCAGATATTTACCGATGTTGTACCCGCCTCAGATGACATCGCTCCCTTTGCTATTGGACTGGCAAAGGACGGGGAAATAAAGGAGCTGTATGCCGGCTGGGAGATACTGCAATTCAAAAGCTATGTCTTTGAAGATGAGCACCCCAACGTGCCCAAGCATCTGCACGCTTCCAATAAAATTGTCGCACGCAGGATAAAATGATGGCCTGACAGACAGTCTAAAACAAACCACAGTATACAACAATCCCCTCGGCGCACACCCGAAACCTCATCGTTTCAGGTGTATGCGCCGAGGGGTTTTATACTTTTCGTATTACTCGCCCGCTATTTTACTGCACGCCATATATGCTTTCCAGCAGTGCGGCACGGTTGGGTTCAAGCTGCAGCTTTATCATGGACGCACCGTTTATCTCTGCGTACTCCCAGCTATTATCTATGGGCAGACGATTCTGAATAACCTGATAGTCCTTGTAGTCAAGCACATTGCTTGCCAGACTGAGCAGCTCGCTGCGGGTGTAGTCGGTAGACATGTGCCCCGCAGCTGCATCTGCAACGTCGAGCAGCGCAGTAGCATTGGATTGCTTGACCTTCTCGATAATCAGATTAAGCACCTCACGCTGACGCTCGGTACGCTTGAAGTCGCCGTTGCCGGTGTAGCGGTTGCGGACGTAGCCCAGTGCCTGCTTGCCGGTGACGGTGATGTTCTCACCCGCCTGCTTCAGCTTGCCTTTATTGATGTCCGACACACCGGTATCGCTGTTGATTACCTCGATATAGTCATTCATAACCTGACGCTCTGCTTCGGTTACGGTGAGGGTAACACCGCCAAGGGCATCGACCATGTCTATGAAGGCATAGAAGTCCAGCGCGACGAACTTATCAATATTTATGCCGAAGTTGGATTCCACCGTCTTGATTGCCAGTGCGGGACCGCCGTAGGCATTTGCCGCATTTATGCGGTCGCCATCATCACGTCCGGGAATATGCACATAGCAGTCGCGCATGATGGAATTCATGACTATCTGGTCGGTGTTGTCGTTGATGGAGAGAATGATGATGGAGTCGCTGCGGCATCTCTTGCCCGAGCCGGAGCGGTCGTCCAGACCCAGCAGCAGCACGTTGGTAACGCCCGGCCGACTGAACAGCTCGTCCTCGGAGAATACGTCCTTGGAAAGGCTGCTGCGCAGTGCCTCAAGCTCCTCGGGAGTAAGGGGCTTGGCGTCGATATTCTCTTCGCCCTCGTCCACATCGCTCAGCTCGATGGAGGAGATGTCCTCTGCTATGGTCATTTCCTCCTCGGTGACAAACTCGATCTTGTCGAAAATTGAGTCAACATAGAACACAGCCACGTTTGCGGCGATTATCAGCAGCGATGCCACCGAAAGGAACGCCACAAGGAATGCCTTGTTTCTGCGCTTTCTGGCGGCGGCCGCCTTGCGCTGCGCCGCGCTCTGCCGTGAACGGCTGCCCTGACTGTAGCCGCTGCGGGCATTTGCGGCGTATCGGTCATAGTCGCTGTAGCGGTCGTAGCCGCTTCTACCGCCGTTGTTTTGTCTTTGTCTTGGCGGCGGGTAGCTTCCCCGTCCTCTCTGGTCCCAGTTACTGCTCATATTTCACATCTCTTTTCTTTTATTAATTGCTTTGATAAACAATATATTATCGTTTCCAATGGTTATTATACCACCAATATGCTCTGTGTCAACCAACGGAAAATGAACATTCTTCCTGCTGTGGTCTGCATCGTGCTTCTTATTCATTTGCTTTACAAAAAACGCAGAACCGCCGTAATACAGCAGCTCTGCGTTTTATTGCTTTCGTCGGGTAAACCTCAGCACTCCCCGTCGGGAGATATGTTCATCGGCTATGCATCTTTCTGCTTTGCGTCCAGCGGCTCGATGTAACGATACTCCCGCTCTGCGGGCAGATAGCGGAAGGAGCAGTTCTTTCCATGCTCCTTTGCGCGGTAGAGAGCCTTATCGGTGACGTAATACAGCTTTTCCGAGGCGGAGGCAGGCACCGCACAGGCACCCGCGCTGACCGTTACCACATGACCCTCGCCTGCGGCTTCGTGGGGCTTGTCCAGTGCTATCACCGCAAGGCGTAGATGCTCCGCGACCTCCTCGCAGCGGTCGGGTTCGGTGTCCTCCCACACAGCCAGAAACTCCTCGCCGCCTATGCGCCCCACCGTCAGATCATGCTGTATGCAGTAATCGGTGAAGGACTGCCCTATGAGCTTGAGCAGGCGGTCTCCCGCAGGGTGACCGTAGCGGTCGTTGTACAGCTTGAAGTCGTCCACGTCCATAACCACGCAGCAGATGTAATTGCCCCGCTCTATCGCATCGGCGCGCACCGCGTCCATCTGCGCAAAGACCTGACGGCGGTTGCTCATGCCTGTAAGTTCATCGGTGGTGCTGCTGTGGTAAAGCTCATAATTTACCTCGCGCAGACGGCTGCCCGCAATGATGTTCTCCATCTGCAGGCGGGATTTTCTCTGTGCCATTATGAATCCCACCACCAGTGCAAGCGCACCGTGGAGCAGGTCGTACTGCCAGTAATGCGGCTGCTTCAGGGACATACTCAGCATCGAAAAGACCGCAAACGCGGGCACGCACATGGCAAGGTCCATCAGCGGAGGTATGTCAAAGGTTATCTGCATCAGCACCAGCATACAGATAAACGCAACCGCACTCTCTTTGTCGGAGGTGGTTGTACCCGCCAGCATACTGCACGCATAGGCAACCAGGGAGGTGCATACCACCAGTGCCTCCGTACCCTTTGTGATGCATCTGCTGTACTTGATTCTGCTTGCTGCGAATATGGGCATGGTAAGTATTGCCGAGCCGGCAAACAGCAGCACACGGTAGTAGTCCTCCTCGTAGAAAAACAGTCCGATGAGGACGCAGAAAACAATTATCATCACCGCACTGAACATACGCACCGTGTCCAGATTGCGCCGGTTCAGCGGCTCTCTGTATTCATTATACTCGCTGCGGGTGCAGCCAAGCCGACACCATTCGGCAAAACAACTACCAAGCTTTCGCATACGGCAACCCCCTTTCTGCATCTGCGACAGGCTCATTTTTTACTGCGAGCTGTTTCTGTTTACCTTTCCTGCATCATCTGTCTGCACAGTATGCAAATTTCGTTTGAATACATTCCCATCGTTTTCATGGCAAATAATACATTTGGCTGACCTCTATGTATATTATAGCCTACGCAGGGGAAATTGCAACACATCTTATGAAATCTTTATCCCCTCCGCCGCAATAGCTGTATAAATTCACAAATATCACAATTTTTGCGGGATCAATCGCTTTTCTGCCATTCCGGCCATTAAATCAATCCCACAAAAATATTTTTCATGGTGGTAAAGCTGTCGGTGCAACTGACAATTGATTTATCGACAAAATAAGCGTATAATACCACCAAAAGCACTAGTATACGCAAATAATACTACAGGAGGCGTCATATGCAGAACAACAAACGACCCGAGAGCATGGAAAGAATCACTACCGTAGAGCTTGCAAATGCCTTTATTGACGAACAGATTGCCGCACTGCGCGAGCAGATTGGCAGCAAGAAGGTGCTTTTGGCACTTTCCGGCGGTGTTGATTCCTCTGTTGTAGCCGCACTGCTCATCAAGGCTATCGGTCAGCAGCTTGTATGCGTACACGTAAACCACGGTCTGCTGCGCAAGGGCGAGCCTGAGCAGGTCATCGAGATATTCCGCGGACAGATGAACGCCAACCTTATATATGTCGATGCCATGGACCGCTTCCTTGAGAAGCTGGAGGGTGTTTCCGACCCCGAGAAGAAGCGCTCCATCATCGGTGAGGAATTTATCCGCGTGTTTGAGGAAGAGGCACTCAAGCAGGAGGGCATCGACTTCCTTGCACAGGGCACCATCTATCCCGACATCATCGAGAGCGGTGCTGTCAAGGCGCACCACAACGTCGGCGGTCTGCCCGAGACCATGAAGCTGGAGCTGGTGGAGCCGCTCCGCTTCCTCTACAAGGACGAGGTTCGTCTGGTTGGCGATGTGCTGGGTCTGCCCGAAAACATGGTCTACCGTCAGCCCTTCCCCGGCCCCGGTCTGGGCGTGCGCTGCCTTGGTGCCATCACCCGCGACCGTCTGGAAATCCTCCGCGAGTCCGACGCAATCCTCCGCGAGGAGTTTGCAAACAACGGTCTGGAGGGCAAGGTCTGGCAGTACTTCACCGTAGTACCCGAGCTGCGCTCTGTCGGCGTCAAGAACGACGTTCGTTCCTACGAGTACGCTGTCATCATCCGTGCTGTCAACTCCGTTGACGCCATGACCGCCACCATCGAAGAGATCCCCTACGCCCTGCTGCACACCATCACCGCCCGCATTACCACCGAGGTTCCCGGTGTCAACAGAGTGCTGTACGACCTGACTCCCAAGCCCTGCGGAACTATTGAGTGGGAATAATACGGGAAACCCCGAAATTCCGCATAAACACTGGCTTTTTCAAATCGAAAATGTACTCGTGACAACGATTTGACAACAATTTCAGAGTATTCATAAATAAAGAGCTATCAGATTTCTGACGAAGTCTGGTAGCTCTTTTTGTTTATCTTATAGAAGCTTCTTTAATGAATGCCATTGTTGCAATTGCGTTAAATAACTTTAAGCAATCGGTACCATCATCAATTCGGTCTGTGCGTCCGTGTTCGATCCAATGACGATTCATCATTCCTGGTTCAGCCTTAGAAAAATCGCTTTTTTCATAGAACTTCTTTGTAAACTGATACATGGAGATCCAACTAAGACTACGAATATTGCGTCCTGCTTTTCTTTCTTCGCCTGCTTGGAAATGGCATACTTTCATTACGCGAATATCACATGGATCCGTGTTATATTCGGATATCATTCCTTCCAGTACAGAGATGAGGGCGGTTCGACAAATTGTAAATTGTCCTTTTGAGTAGGCTTCACAACATTCTTCAAAAGTCTGTTGCTGCGCTCCGGAACGTAGTAGTTTTTTGGTCTTTCTGCACAAGTATCTAAATTCACGCCCATTATAGTATTGCAAAAAGAAAGTATCAAGGCTTAATGGGTCACTAGCTTTCTGTCGGAGTTCATCGAATCTCTTAATGTCAATACTAATCGGAATAGTCCAACCGTTGTAAGCAATGTCTTCAACTAAGCTTTGATATTCATCACTTAATATATCAAGTGGATCAGTTAATTCTTCGCTCGGCTCGCCTTCGATTTTGAAAAAAGGAAGATCTCGATTATTGCATAATAAATCATGTGATCGTTGCCTCAAAAATCTCTTTCGCAATTCAGGAGGAAGTTTCTTGATTTTAGCCATGTCAAGCTCGGCTGCATGTTTACTGAATTTATCAAAAATACTACTTGCCTCTTCTTCTGATATATTAAAATGTTTTGCTGTTCTTGATAACGCAATAGGGTCATGCTTCGATGGGTAGTAACCATTGTCCTGTTTCTCGAGTTCGGTAAATACATTGCTGTAATACTCGAAAACTTCACTTTCTTCGAACTTAAGCACTTTGAATACCTCCTAGTGTAAATCTTACTGTTGATTTTCTACACATTATTGAACAGAGCCCTGAAACGGATAGTTATACCTCCACTGGTCATACTCCTCTTTGCTTATCTCGCCCTTGCGATACTTCTCCGCCATCTTCTGCCAGGCAGAGAACATCTCAAACATGGTTATGTATGCTGTGCCATTGTACTTATTGAGTCTAATACATACTTCATCGGAAAGCGTATCTATCTGCAAACCGTACAGGTCTTCCAGAGTAAACAGCGTGTGCATTACGCCGTTGTAGCTCTCTATATCCGGCACATTGAGTGCTGCCGGTGACACGCCAAGTGCTCCGGCAAGCTCGTTAGTAAGATCTGCTTTGGGTGTTCTGGTTCCGGACTCGTATTGAGCCATGCGAATGTCTGCGGTCTTCTCTGGGAAGCCGACCAATGTGCCGAGATACTTCTGTGTCATTCCTCTCAGATTGCGGAAGAAACGGATTCTTTCACCTATCGCCATAATTAATCTCTCCTTGCTGATGTGGTTAACACAATCAACATAGCATATATGTTTAACTTTGTCAAGAGTTATTATAGCATATTTGTTTAATATTTTCTTGCAAGCCGCCTTGACAATAACAAATTTGTTTAGTATAATCATTAAGCAAAAATGTTTAGTAAAATAGAATGACCGTCCGAACAGACCAAACCGCCATGACCTCGTATAAGACGAGCGAGCGCCCGATTCGCACCCACGAGTCGGGACGACACAGCGCCGAGCAGGGTTGCCTGTTGGAATCTGATGCGGAAAGAACGGCTGCTAATCCGCCAAATTGACGGATTAGCTTAACGAATACTGCCCCCACTTTTGAAAGGCATTATTTGAAAAAAACACCAAAGAAAGGAGTTGAGACTATTGACCAGCAAGACCTTTATGCGTGTCGATGAGGTGGCTGAGGAGCTTGAAATCTCCAAGTCCTATGCCTATAAGATCGTACAGAGACTGAATGCCGAGCTTGAACAGATGGGGATTATCACTATCTCCGGCAGAGTAAACACACAGTATTTTAAGGAACGCCTGTGCTATGGCGCAGCAAACAATGCAACTGCAGAAAGGAGTGTATAAGAATGGCAGTTTACAAGGAAGAAAAGACCAACACATGGAAGGTATATTACCGATATACCGACTGGCAGGGAGTACGAAGACAGACCACAAAGCGAGGCTTCAAGACCAAGCGTGAAGCGCTTGCATGGGAGCGTGAGAATCTTAACAAGGTTCAGTCCGATCTCAGTATGACCTTTGAAAGCTTCATCGACATCTACACGGTGGACATGAAAAACCGAGTCAAGGAAAACACCTGGCACACCAAGGAGCATATCATACGCACGAAGTTCCTACCCTATTTTGCCAAGAGAAAGCTGTCTGACATTCAGCCCAAGGATATAATCGCATGGCAGAATGAGATGCTCAATGCCAAGGACAAGTACGGCAACCCCTACTCACCCGTGTACCTCAAAACGATACACAATCAGTTGAGTGCAATATTCAATCACGCCGTTAAGTTCTACGGACTGGCGTTCAATCCTGCCGCCAAGGTTGGAAACATGGGCAAGGCACGCAGTAAGGAGATGCTCTTCTGGACACAGGACGAGTACGCAAGATTTTCCGAGGCAATGATGGATAAGCCTGTTTCGTTCTATGCCTTTGAAATGCTTTATTGGTGCGGTATTCGCGAGGGTGAGTTGCTGGCTCTTACACCGGCAGACTTCGACTTTAATAGGGGCACGGTGAGAATCAACAAGTCGTACCAGCGACTGAACGGTAGGGATGTAATAACCGAACCCAAGACTCCCAAAAGCAATCGTGTCATAACGATGCCCGATTTTCTCACCGAGGAGATGCAGGAATATATCGACCGCCTTTACAAGATAGAGCCTAACGACAGACTGTTTGAGGTATCAAAGAACTATCTTCTCCACGAGATGGACAGAGGTTCAAAGGCCGCAGGTGTTAAGCGCATCCGCATTCACGACCTCAGACATTCGCATATTTCGCTTTTGATTCAAATGGGATATTCCGCAGTGGCAATCGCCGACCGTGTAGGACACGAAAGCATCGACATCACCTATCGTTACGCTCATCTGTTCCCCTCTACACAGAGCGAGATGGCTCAGACACTCAGCGACATTAAGAAAGGAGCAACCGAAAATGTCAGCAAAGAATCTTGATAACCATAACCGATTCAGAAGCAGAACCATTGGCTTCAGAGTATCACCGGAGGAAAACGAGCAAATCAACAGAGCTGTGAGAATCTCCGGGCTCACCAAGCAGGACTATATCATTCGCCGTCTGACCGACCGTACAGTGATTGTACAGGGCAATCCTAGAGTGTACAAAGCACTGCGGAACGAACTCGCAGCCGTTCTTGAGGAACTGCGCAGGATAGAAAACGGTGCAGGCGTTGATGACGAACTGATGGATACCATTCAGATGATCGCAGACATCATGAATGGTCTGAAGGAGGAGTAAAAATGCCTGATAAAAATGAAATGACCGCTCCCGAATCATCTGTTGGCGCAGATGCAGAGCAGTCATCACAAATTCACTATGATGATATTATAACCGATTATGACGAAGAATTCAATACCGACTTTTTCGACGACGATTGTTACAGCGACCTGCGGCTGATCCGAATGTCAGACATCAAGCCGCAGGAGGTTGAATGGCTCTGGGAGCCGTATATTCCGCAGGGGAAGATTACCATCATT
>SVPT01000068.1 GCA_015065695.1 Oscillospiraceae bacterium
CAGCATATGTCCTCCGAGCGTTCCGGTGTGCTGGACGCCCTTGCCTATGACGAAAAGCGCGACGGTGACGGTGCGCAGTACGATTCCATCTTCAGCGGGCCGCCCCAGTCGATGGTCAGGCGCAGAGAGGGTCGCCGCACTGCATCTGTGTCTATGCGCCCCGCCCGCAAGGAAGCAGACGATGAAGCCGCACCTGCCGGAAAGTCCGGGAGCGGCTCTGACGGCGCAAAGACCGTCGGAAGAAAAGGTCGCTTCTCCCAGAGGGGCAGCCGCGCCCGCACACAGGAGCCTGAGGAGCAGGCGGCAGTGCTTGAGCCGGTGCTTCCCGAGCGCACACCCATAGCCGAATACGAGCCTGAGCAGGACTACCCCCGCCGTGAGGACAGCTACGACTATCCCCGCGGGGAGGGATATGATTATCCTGACAGACCCCCTTATGACAGATACCCTGACAGACCTCCATACGAGGGCGAAGGCTACCCGCCCTACGGCGGTTATCCCGGCTATCCTGCCTATCCGCCCTACGGCGGCTACCCTGCCGCACCCTATCCGCCCTACGCAGGCTATCCTGTCGCATATCAGAATCCGTATATGCAGCCCCAGTATGCTGCCTATCCGCAGGGCGTGATGATTAACGGACAGCCGGTTTACCCTGCGGGCGCAACACCTGTGATGGTGCCTGTCATGCCGGGCGGCTTTGTCTATCAGCCCGGTCAGGTGCCCAACGCCGACAGCGTACAGGTGGCGGTGCCGATGCCCCAGACCGAGGAAACTGCCCCCGCAGAGGAGGCGCAGACCGCCCCCGCTGTGGAGGAAATTGCCGCCGCACCTGTGCAGGAAGCTGCCGAGCAGCCCGCCGCACAGCCCGAGACGGCAGAGCCCGCTCCCGTTGCGGCAGAGCCCGCCGCAGAAGGCAGCGGACGATTCAGAAGACGAGGCACAGAGGGCGCAAATACACCGTCCACGCCGCCGGCACAGCCTGCCCGCACTGAGGAAAGTGCCACTCCCGCGGAGGGCAGCGGACGATTCAGAAGAAGAGGCAGTGCTTCGGCAACGCAGACCGATGCGCCCACGCAGGAAGCTGAAACCGCACCCGCCGCCGCAGCACATTCTCCTGCACCCTCAGAGGGAAGCGGCAGATTCAATCGTCGCCGCTCCGCTCAGGCAGAGAATACCGCCTCCGCAGGCGCACCGACCGGCGCGGCAGAGAGCGAGCCGCAGTTTGCCTCAAGGCGCAATGCCCCGCTGGACATTGACGCGCTTTCCGCACCTATGGAAGATTCCGGTGCAGCGGAAGCTCCGCGTTCGTCGGGCAGATTCAACCGCCGCAAGTGACGATCGATCAGGAAAGACAGCCGCAAAGGCTGTCTTTTTTGAGAATGTGCTTTTATTTGATTGCTCGGTAATGGACAATGGGGAGCATTGCTTTGTGCGGACGGAAAGAGGACTGAAAAGGAAAAATAGTGAAAATATTCCGCCTGAAATGCAGGGGTTACATGACGAGGAGATGAAAAGATGGAACTGACTGTCAACGGCATAACCAAAAGCTTCGGTGATGTGCAGGCGCTGAAGGGCATATCCTTTGCCGCCCGAAGCGGTGCGCCTATGGGACTTCTGGGGCGCAACGGCGCGGGCAAAACCACCGCCATGCGCATCATCATGGATATATTTGCCCCCGACAGCGGCACTGTGCTGATAGACGGCAAGCCCATTGACAGACACAGCGTGCGTCTGGGTTATCTGCCGGAGGAGCGTGGGCTTTACCGCAAGACCTGCGTGGGTGAGCAGCTTGTGTATTTCGGGCGGCTGCGCGGTCTTTCCCGCTTGGAGGCGCAGGACGCAGCGGAGCAGTGGCTCAAAAGACTGGATATGTACGAGTACCGTGACAAGCGGGTGGAGACCCTCTCCAAGGGCAACCAGCAGCGTATACAGCTCGCCCTTTCCCTGATAAACGACCCGGAGGTCATTATCCTCGATGAGCCATTCAGCGGTCTTGACCCTGTCAACGCGGGACAGCTTCGGGAGATAGTGCAGGAGCGGGCGCAGATGGGTCGGCTTATCATCTTTTCCTCCCACCAGATGGAGTCGGTGGAGAACATCTGCGATGATATAGTGATACTTAAAAAAGGCAGTATAGCTGTAGGCGGCAGCCTTTCGGAGATACGCGCAGGCTGCCCGAGGGACAGGGTGCGCATAGTGGCAGAGCAGGCTGACAGGGTGCAGGAGGCTGCACAGAGGTACGGAAGCTGCGAGCCGCTGAAAGATGGCTTGCTGGTGCGTCTTTGTCAGGCGGACAGCAGGCAGAAGCTGCTTGCGGAGCTGGTGTCCGCAGAGGTGGGTCTGCTCACCTTTGAAACGGTGGAGCCCTCGCTGGAGGAGATATTCGTTGCCGCTGCGGGTGAGGAAACCGAGCCGCAGAAGCCGGCAGAAGAGCAGCCCGCCGCAGGCCGCCGCGGAAGGAGGCGCAGATAAGATGAGACGATTCGGAATAATCTTCAGACAGGAATACAAGGAGACCCTGCGCTCCAAGGCATTCATCGTCATTTCGGTAACGCTGGCGGTAATACTGCTGTGCGTTGGCGTGATGTGTTTCTTCCTCGGCTCCGCGCTGGGCTTTGTGGACGAGGCGGTGGACGAGGAGCAGCTTGAGCTGATTGTCACCGATGCCATGACCGAGGTAATGGACGGAGCCATGACACAGACCATCGGCGGAGGCATGGGCTCACTGGTTATTGATGACCGCACAGGTCTGGGATTGGGTGAGCAGCTCCGGCAGAGGCTGACCTTCCTCAATATCAGGCTGATGGAGCTGGACGACAGCGCGGTGGAAGCCGCCATCGGCAGTGGCGAATACGATGCCTGCGTCATCATCACCGAGCCGCTTGCCTACCGGTATTACGAAAAGACCTCGCTGTACGGCAGCGGCTACACCGACGCAATTTCCGATGCGCTGGAGGACATATACAAGCGAGAGCTGCTGGAAAGCCGCGGCATTTCCGAAAGCGATGCCAACGAGATTCTTTACTCTGCCGCTCAGTGCGAGATTTGCTCCATCAAGGGCAGCGATATAGGCTCATTCAGCATGGGTAAGTATTTCTACAACTACATGATGATAATTCTGCTCTTCCTGGTCATCGGTCTTTACGGGCAGATGGTTGCCACCCGCGTTGCAACAGAGAAGGGCTCCCGCACAATGGAGCTGCTTGCCACATCGGCAACACCCGGAGAGCTGATGTGCGGAAAGGTCATGGGCGTGGGCGCGGCGGCAATGACCCAGACGGCAATATTTATCGGCGCCGCTTTCGGCATGGTTGCACTGGCAGTGGGACGCTCGCAGGCAGTGTCCGATGCCATAAAGGAGCTGCTGGGAGTTACCCCGCTGGACATCGTCTGGCTGCTGCTTTACTTCACCCTCGGCTTCCTGATGATTGCCTTTGTGTACGGCGGTCTTGGCTCGATGGTGTCGCAGGTGGAGGATCTTTCGGGCATCACCTCCCTGCCGCTGTATGTGTTTATGATGGGCTACTTCATCGCCATATTCTCCACCGTGGGCGGCAAGGGCAATCCTCTCCTCACCCTCACCTCCATGATTCCCTTCTGGTCGCCTGTGACCATGTTTGCCCGTATGTCGGTGGAAACCGTGCCTGTGTGGCAGATAGTGCTGTCCCTTGCACTGCTGGCGGGCTTCAGCGCACTGATGGCATGGGCTTCGGCACGGCTTTACCGCGCAGGTATGCTGCGCTACGGCAAGACCCCGCGCATGAGTGAAATCATCAGCGTGATAAGGGGAAAGCAGCAAAGCAGCGCAAAATAAAACCCGCGCACCGAGCCGAAAATCGGGTGCAAAAGCAGCGCATATTCATCATTGTAAAGCTGAAGAAAAAATGATATAATAGATAATCAACTGCAATTTCACATCTAAAGGAATGAATACATATGTCCGATAACAGATATAACGGTGGCTACCGCAACGACAGCCGCCGAGGAAGCGGCTACGGTCAGCGGGAGCAGTACGGTCAGCACGACCGATACAGCCAGCAGCCGCAGCGCGATGCGCAGGAGCAGTATGACCAGTACGGTCAGTTTGGCGAGAGAAGGCAGAGCGGTCAGTACGCACAGTACGGACAGGTGCCCCGCCGCGATTCCCGCCCGCAGTACGACAGGCAGGAGCGTTATGACGACAGAGGCTCAGCCGCACAGTATGACCGCCAGCCCCGCAGGGCAGAGCAGGACAGGTACTATCAGAGCGATGGGTACAGCAGAGACGAGCGTTACGGCGCATACGCACCGGGTGACGGCTTTGATGACGACTTTGACGATATGCCCGCACAGCCCCGCCAGCAGCGTGTTCCGCAGGGCGCACAGAGTGCAGTCCGCGCTCCGCAGCGTCCGCAGCAGGGCGCGCAGAGACCGGCTCCCCGCCCGGGTGCCGCTCCACAGAGAAAGCCTGCCGCTCCGCAGGGCAGATACAAGAAGTCGGCGATGGACAACCTGCTGGATATGCTGAAGAATGCCGGAGAGTGGTGCAGACAGAATCAGAAGCTGTGCATCATCGGCGGCGTTTCGGCAGCGGCGGTAATTGTGATAACCGTCCTTCTGTGCATCGGTCTGGGCGACTGCGGCGGCAGCGGTATTCCCTCTGTTGACCAGGGCGACCCGGAAAGCGAGTTTGTCTACGGCGAGACCATCTCCGGCGGCGACGGACAGATTATCATCAACGAAGAGGGCGGCTCGGTGGATAACTTCACCGTAGACGTGACCAGTGCTGTGGGCACATTCACCCGCGACGATGGCGCACAGCTTGTCATCTCCGAGCAGGACCCCACCGGCTTTACATATCAGCTTGTCATGGGCGGCAAGACCTATGCGGGCTACGCATACTTTATCGGTGCTTCCTCTGCCATTCAGGAGATGGAGGACGGTCTTGTGAACTTTGAGTTCTCCAAGGAAGGCGTGCAGATAAGCCAGACCGGACCCATCGCCGCGCTGGGCGGCAATGCCGCAGAGGGCAGCTACGCAGGTACGGTTGACATGACCGAGCCGACTTCCATCGAAGAAGAGGAAGAAGAACTGGTCGAGGAAGAAACCGAAGAGGCTCAGAGCAGCTACAACGCCGACGTGCGTGAGACCAAGGCTGTTACCGATGCACTGGCGGCGGCACTTTCTGCCGACGAGGAGAAGCTGGTGGAAACCATCTTCCAGAATGGCACCTGTCCTGTTTTCCAGAGTCCAGAGTGTGTTCTGGATAAGAACGGCAAGGAGTGCATAGTGGACGCGGAGATGCAGGCGGTCAAATACTATGCCTTCATTCAGGGCACCGGCGAGGAGCTACTGCTTATCTGCGAGGACGACGGCACCTTCTGGCTGGGTCTGTGCAACGGCGGCAGCTACCGCTACTTTACCAACGACAGTGAGCGCCGTGACAACCCGCCCAAGGCCATATCCGGTCAGGCAACCTCCAAGAGCATGACGCTTACTTACTGAAGAAATACCGGCAACCAAAGAAATATCCGCGATAAGGGGGCATTGCTATGAGTACCTTTGGAATGCTTGCGACAGTGCTGTTTCTCACGCTGATGGGCGGACTGGTGCTGTTTGAATACAGCGGCAACAGTGACCTTCCGGTGGCACGCTGGCTGCTGGCGGGACTGTACATTCTCGTCTTTGTTGAGTTCCTGATATTGACCTTTGAGTTTCCCGCATACCTGATTGACGGAGCGATATTTGCCTCCATGGGCTTCAAGTGGCTGGCGAACGTGATGTTTGCCATTCTGGCGGCGATATTTGCTTTTATCATCGGCATGATTGTCGTGCGGATAAAGTGGCGCAAGTTCACCTCGCCGACCCCTGCAAAGCTGATTGTCACAGGTGTGCTGCTCATCGCACTGCTGGCAGGCACCGAGCTGTGGAACGGCGCGTATTCCTTTGATGACATGGAGGAATTCAACAACGTAAAAAAGGCGATGCAGCCCTACGACAATCACTTTTTCCCCACCAAATACATAAAGCACAAGAGCATGATGTACGAACAGGAATGTATTGCCGCATATCCCTTTGACATGACCACAGCCGCCGGAAAGCTGCCCTTTGCCTACAAGGGCGACATCTTCCTTGTGGAGGACGAAACCGGCGACAGCGAGTGGTTCTTCTATCCGTTCAACTGGAAACGCTACGAGGCAGTGGATGCGGTCAGCTTCAATGACAGCGAGTATGTGGCACAGCCCACCGAGAAGCTGCCCCCTGTGTCCGCGGCAGACGCCTCTGCCACCGATGCCACCGCACAGCAGGTGGCACAGGGATAAGATTCCCACAACAAACATGAGGGAGAGAGAACAATGAAGGCTGTCGGAAACGTACACCGCTTTGGTGACAACATTGATACCGACGTTATTATTCCGGCAAGGTATCTGAACACAAGCGACCCGGCTGAGCTTGCGGTACACTGCATGGAGGACGCCGACCCCACCTTTGCGGGGCGGGTGCAGGCGGGTGACATCATCGCCGCAGGCAGCAACTTCGGCTGCGGCTCTTCCAGAGAGCACGCTCCCATTGCCATCAAGGCGGCGGGAGTAAGCTGCGTTATCGCGGAAAGCTTTGCCCGCATATTCTACCGCAACGCCATCAACATCGGACTGCCCATCGTGGAATGTCCCGCCGCTGCTCAGGCGATGACGCAGGGCGATAGGGTAGAGGTGGACTTTGACACCGGCAGGGTGACAAACCTGACCACCGGCGCGGAATACACCGCAGAGCCCTTCCCTCCGTTCATACAGAAGATTATCGAGGACGGCGGGCTGATAAAGCACATCAGCTCCGGCATCTAGCGGAGGCACAGGCTGTGTGCGGCAATGAAACACGAATATAAGCCAATGAAAAAGAGAAAAGAGAAGCAGACACGGAGGATAAAGGAGCTGCGCACCACCCACAGCACCGAAAGGGTGCAGGCGGAGGGTGCGAAAAGCAATCCCACAAGCAAGCTGGCAGCACCCTTTGTCACAGCGTTCAGTATGCTGCGCTCCAACGGTATAACCAAGCGCTGGCTGCTGAACACCTTTGTGGTGGTGGTGCTGGTGCTGGTGGCGGTGGTCACGTCGGCGTCCATTATGCTGCGCAACTACTACTACAGCTCCATCGAGCAGGGCTTGCGGCAGCGCAGTGCCGTTACCATCAACTACTTCAAGAGTACGCTCAAGAGCGGTCTTAATTCGGGCAACAGTGCGGAATACTTTGATGCTGCACAGTCCTTTACCGAGTCCTTTGACGGCAGGGACAAGATGGAGATGCAGTTTCTCAACGCAACGGGAGATATAATCGTATCCTCCACCGGCTTTACCACCGACAGCGACGGCGTCCTTGGCGATTACTACGCCGCCATACGCTCCGCAAAGGGTGTGGGCACATGGACGGGTGTCAACGCCGCGGGAGAAAAGGTCATCGCCCTCACCCGCCTTATTTCCTACCGCACAGGCTCCAGCGCGGGTGCGGTGCGGTACGTTGTTTCCATGGAGGGCGTTGACCAGGTTGTCTTTTCGCTGACCCTCGGCATGGTGGGGCTGGTGCTGGTCATCATCTTCCTCATGCTCCTCTCCGGCAGCTACTTTGTCAATTCCATCGTCGTGCCGGTCAAGCAGATTACCGCCAGCGCAAGTAAGATTGCCGACGGCGACTTTGACATACGCCTTGCCTCCGAGCATAACGACGAGATAGGTCAATTGGTCGGCGCAATCAATTCCATGGCGGCAGAGCTGGCAGACAGCGAGAAGGTGAAGAACGACTTCATCTCCACCGTTTCCCACGAGCTGCGCACGCCGCTGACCGCCATACGCGGCTGGGGCGAGACGCTGTACGACTGCGGACCAGAGGACAGCGACCTTGTGCGCAAGGGCATGGGCGTCATCATCAGCGAGGCCGAGCGTATGTGCGGTCTGGTGGAGGAGCTTCTGGACTTCTCCCGCATACAGAGCGGACGCATGAAGATGAATTTCGCCAAGGTTGACCTTTCGGAGGTGCTGGCAGATACCGTTGACCTCTTTACCGAGCGGTGCGCCAAGGAGGGCAAGAGCCTTGTCTACCGAAGGCCCCGTGAAATCAAAGGCATAACGGGCGACCGCGACCGTCTGCGTCAGGTGTTTGTCAATATCCTTGACAACGCCATCAAGTACACCGACGAGGGGGGCAGCATTACCGCCTCCATAACAGCCGGAAGGGACTGCATACGCGTTACCGTCAGGGACAGCGGCTGCGGCATCGCCAAGGAGGACCTTGGTCGTGTGTCCCGAAAGTTCTACAAGGCCAACACCGGCAGAAGCGGCTTCGGCATCGGTCTTGCGGTGGCGGAGGAGATAATCTCCCTCCACGGCGGCGAGCTGCTCATCGACAGCACCGAGGGCGTGGGCACTACAGTAACGGTGTCGGTGCCCTATGACCTGCCCGGGCAGAGCGGTGACGAGGCATAATAATTCCCAAAGGCAGCACGAAAAAAATATGAAATTATCCTCAGACCCCTTTACGCGAAAGGGCTGATATAGTACAATATCAGCGGCAAGATTTAAAATGTTCCGAAAGGGTGTGAACGCCGCATGAAAAAGACGGAAGCAATGACCGACAAGCGCATCGCCATACTGGTGCCGGAGAGCTTTTACTGCGCCCAGCTCAGCGAGGTTTTGTCCATGCTGTACTGGAGTACCAAGAAGTATGACATATTCAGTCCGCAGGAGCTGGTGGTCAGCGAGGAAGGACTGACGGTGCGCCGCACAAAGAACCCCAGAGAGTTCAGCCTGGCGCGCTACGATTCCCTGTTGGTTATAGACACCGCCGACATAGACACCGCCGCAGAGGACAGCGGCATCACCGCTTTCCTTCGCTGCTTCAATCCTGAGGAGCATTTTGTTGCCGCCGCAGGCAGCGCGCCGCTGCTGCTGCTCAAGGCGGGCATCATTGAGGGCAAGCACTTCTCCGCAGGCTGTGACAGCAGCGATTTCGAGCGGCTGGGCATCACCGAAGAGCAGCAGAAAGGCTTTGTTGAGCCTGATGAGCTTGACGAGGAGAAGATGGTCATTGCCGATGGCAGACTGCTAACCGGCTCCTCCAAGCGGTACAGAGGCTTTATCATGCGCCTGTGCGCTCTTATGGATCTGGAGCTGGACATGGAGTAATGCGCATACAGCAATAAACCAACAGAACGGCTTGGTGCAGCAGGTCTGCACCGAGCCGTTTTTTCTGTGCGGGGAAGTGTGTTTGATGACGACCTGCACAGCACAGGCGGCAGGGTGGGCAAATGGCGTGCAAACAATTGACAGAGGCGGCTTTATGCGCTATACTATATTAGTTATAGTCTGCCTGCGGCAAGAAAGGAAACATTAAGATGCACACTGCCGATTATATCAGCGCAATACCGGAGCTGATGCGTGACCGCTCCCTTGGCGAGCAGCCCCTTGCTTTTATACACACCTACGGCTGTCAGGGCAACGTCTCCGATGGCGAGCGCATTGCCGGTCTGCTTGAGGCGATGGGCTTCGGCTTTACCGATGATGTCAATAAGGCGGACTTTATCCTCTACAATACCTGTGCCGTCCGTGAGCACGCCGAGGACAGGGTTTTCGGCAACGTGGGCGCGCTCAAGCACGTCAAGCGGCGCAACCCCAACCTCATCATAGCCCTCTGCGGCTGCATGGTGCAGCAGCAGCACATCACCGACCGCTTCAAGGAGAGCTACCCCTACGTCAATCTCATCTTCGGCACTCACGTCATTCACCGCCTGCCGGAGCTGCTTTACCGTCTGCTGACGGGCGAGAAGCGGGTGTTTGAGCTGTCGCAGGAGGACTGCACACTGCATGAGGATATGCCTGTGCGCCGTGACGGACGTATCCGTGCGTGGCTGCCTGTCATGTACGGCTGCAACAACTTCTGCACCTACTGCATCGTGCCCTACGTCCGCGGAAGAGAGCGCAGCCGCGACACCGACAGCATTGTCCGCGAATTTGAGGACATAGTAAAGATGGGCTACAGGGACATCACCCTGCTGGGGCAGAATGTAAACAGCTACGGCAGGAGCGCGGACTGCCCCGCCCGATTCCCTGAGCTGCTGCGCACACTGGACCAGACCGACGGCGAATACTGGCTGCGCTTTATGACCAGCCACCCCAAGGACTGCAGCATGGAGCTGCTGGACGCAATGAAGGACTGCCGACACACAGCGCGGCATCTGCATCTGCCCTTCCAGTCGGGCTCAAACGAAATCCTGCAGCGCATGAACCGACGATACACCCGTGAACGCTATCTGGAGCTTATCGCGGCGGCGCGGGAGCGTATGCCCGATATATCCATCACCAGTGACGTTATCGTGGGCTTCCCCGGCGAAACGAGGGAGCAGTTTGAGGACACCCTCTCGCTGATAAGGGAGGTGCGCTTCACCTCACTGTTTACCTTTATCTATTCCCCCCGCAAGGGTACGCCCGCCGCGGAAATGGAGGACGGCATCTCCGCAAAGGAGAAGTCGGAGCGCATGAGCGAGCTGCTGCGTCTGCAGGAGAGCATCGCCGCCGAGCGGTGCGCTTCCATGGTGGACAGCGTACAGCGTGTGCTGGTGGAGGAGCAGATGTCCGACGGACGGCTTTCCTGCCGCACCGGGGGCAACATCATCATCGCCGCCGACTGCGCAGGCGATGGCGCCGCATATGTGGGGCAGTTTGCGGAGGCCCGTGTGACCGCCGCACGCAACTGGACACTGGCAGGCGAGCTGGTGACCGGATAATTCCGGCGGAACAAATTTTGATTGATACAGCCCTAAGGAGCCACTGAATAAATCACGCCTGACGGCTTGGCACACATCTTGCTTGCATCTTTTCCGTCATACTTCGCAAAAATGCTCGTCGATACACAAAGTATCGACTCCGCTTCTTGTTTTGTCTGACGAAAAATCTGTCTGCGCAATCTGCGCACCAGCTTTATTCAGTGCCTCCTTTGCAGGCGGTTTCATATATTTTTTCAGAATCTAACACACGAAAGGAACAAACACATGGACATCATCGAACTGGCAAGAGAGCTGGGCAAGGCCATCCAGCAGGACGAGGACTATATCGCAATGGAAGCCGCACGCAAGGCTAACGACGATGACGAGGAGCTTCAGGGACTGATCGGTCAGTTCAACCTCATCTCCACCGCTGCCGAGCATGAGCAGGGCAAGGATCAGCCCAACGAGCAGACCCTGCAGGGCTACGGTGAGCAGCTTCAGCAGCTCTACAATCAGATCATGCAGAACGTCAACATGGCTCGCTTCGAGCAGGCCAAGACCGTCATGGACGACAAGATGAACGCCATCATCGCCATTCTTGCCGCGGCAGTAAACGGCGAGGATCCCATGACCTTTGACCCCGATGCAGAGGAAGAGCATCACTGCGGCGGTGACTGCAGCGGCTGCCACGGCTGCCACTAAGCGGTCAACCACACTGAAAAATTGCCGCTCCGGGGGGCGGGGCACACAGCCCCGTTCCCCTTTTTTCGCATAGAGCAACAACCACCCCGCGCAGTCAGCAGGCATAGCGCATACCTGCACAAGGAGAGTGAATCAAGATGGGCGAGCTGTCGCCGATGATGAAGCAGTATCTGGAAATTAAACAGAGCAACCCCGATGCCCTTCTTTTCTTCCGTCTGGGCGATTTCTACGAGATGTTCTTTGACGACGCAAAGACCGCCTCGGAGGAGCTGCAGCTTACCCTTACCGGCAGGGATTGCGGTCTGGAGGAGCGTGCGCCCATGTGCGGTGTGCCTTTCCATTCCTACGAGGGCTATGTTGCCAAGCTGGTGGCAAAGGGCTACAAGGTGGCGATATGCGAGCAGATGGAAGACCCCGCCACAGCCAAGGGGCTGGTAAAGCGTGGGGTTATCCGCGTCATCACCCCCGGTACGGTGGTGGAAACCTCCATGCTGGACGATGCCCGCAACAACTACATCTGCTCTGTGTGCAGGGGGCAGCAGAATACAGGCGTGTGCTTTGCCGATGTTTCCACGGGCGAGGCACGCATGACCGAGCTGCCCGCTGGCGATATTGCGCTGCTGATGGACGAGATGGCACGCTTCTCCCCCAGGGAGGTGCTTATCTCCGAGGGTATGCTTTCCTTCGGCAGCCTTGCGGAGTTTATCAAAAACCGCCTGCAGGCAACGGTGGAGCTGCTGCCTGACGATGCCTTTGAGACGGAAAAGGCAAGAGGACTTGCAGAGGAGCATTTTACCGACTGGTCGCTGACCGGCGAAGAGATAATGGAGCATCCCGATGCGCTGGGTGCCTTGGGTGCGCTGCTGCAGTATATCGACCGCACACAGCTTTCAGGCGCAAAGCGTCTGGCAGACCTTGAATATTATGTGGGCGAGCAATTTATGCGGCTGGATATGACAGCGCGGCGCAATCTGGAGCTGTGCGCCAATATGCGCACCAAGGAGAAGCAGGGCACGCTGCTGTGGGTGCTTGACCGCACACGCACGAGCATGGGCAAGCGTGAGCTGCGGCGGTGGATTGAGCAGCCCCTGCGCAGTCCGCTGAAGATACACGCCCGTCTGGACGCAGTGGAGGAGCTTTGCCGCGAGGAGGTGCTTCGGGGCGAGCTTAGCGTCATAATGGGCGAGATAGGCGACATAGAGCGTCTGATGACCAAGGTGGTGTACGGCACCGCCAACCCCCGTGATATGCTGGCACTGGCATTTTCCCTCAATCGTCTGCCCTTTGTAAAGGGCATCATGGAGCGCATGGAAAGCTCCATGATGCGCCGCCTGTGCAGTCAGCTTGACACCCTTGAGGACGTTGCTTCCCTCATCGAGGACTGCGTGGACGAGCAGGCTCCCGCCACTGTGCGCGAGGGAAACATCGTGCGCATCGGCTACAACGAAGAGGTGGACAACCTGCGCCGTGACCGTGACGGCGGCAGAGGCTTCCTTGCGCAGATAGAGGCGCAGGAGAGGGAGCGCACCGGCATACCCAAGCTGAAGGTGGGGTACAACCGCGTATTCGGCTACTACATAGAGGTTTCCAATTCCTACAAGGCACAGGTGCCGGAGGACTATATCCGCAAGCAGACCCTTGCAAACGGCGAGCGGTATATCACTCAGGAATTGAAGGAAATAGAAAGCCGTGTGCTTGGCGCACAGGAGCGGCTTGTGCGGCTGGAATATGAGATATTCGAGCAGCTTCGTGAGGCGGTTGCCGCCGCCATGGACAGGGTGCAGCAGTCGGCGCGTGCCATTGCCGCCATTGACGTGCTGTATTCCCTTGCCAATGTTGCTGTGGCACGGCGGTATGTGCGCCCGCAGGTCAACAACTCGGGACGCATCGTGCTTACCGAATCGCGCCACCCTGTGGTGGAGGCTTTGCTGAAAGACCCCTTTGTGCCCAACGACGTAATCCTCGACAACGGGGAAAACCGCATCGCCATCATCACCGGCCCCAACATGGCGGGTAAGTCCACCTATATGCGGCAGGTTGCCCTCATCGTGCTGATGGCGCAGATGGGCAGCTTCGTGCCGGCACAGTCGGCGGAAATAGGCGTGGTGGACGGCATATACACCCGTGTGGGTGCTTCCGATGACCTTGCGACCGGTCAGTCCACCTTTATGCTGGAGATGAACGAGGTCGCGGAGATTCTGCGCAGTGCCACAAAGGACAGCCTTATTATCTTTGACGAGATAGGACGAGGCACCTCCACCTTTGACGGCATGAGCATCGCCCGGGGTGTGCTGGAATACACCGCAGACCGCCGCAAGCTGGGCGCAAAGACCCTCTTTGCCACCCACTACCACGAGCTGACCGTCATGGAGGACAGCGTAAGCTGCGTGAAGAATTACAACATCGCCGCCAAGAAGCATGGCGATGACATC
>SVPT01000069.1 GCA_015065695.1 Oscillospiraceae bacterium
TATCCGCTGGCGCAGAATGCAGGGCTACTGCACCCTGTGGCTGCCCGGCACCGACCATGCCTCCATCGCCACCGAGGCGAAGATTGTTGAGGCTATGCGCGCCGAAGGCATCGAGAAGGAAGACATCGGACGTGAGGGCTTCCTTGAGCGTGCGTGGGAATGGCGCAAGACCTACGGCGGAAAGATTGTCAGCCAGCTTCGCAAGCTGGGTTCTTCCTGCGACTGGCAGCGTGAGCGTTTCACCCTCGACGAGGGCTGCAACAAGGCCGTTATCGAGGTTTTCAACCGCATGTATGAGAAGGGTCTCATCTATCGCGGCGAGCGTATAATCAACTGGTGTCCCCACTGCAAGACCTCCATCTCCGATGCGGAGGTTGAGTTTGAGGAGAAGGACGGCAGCTTCTGGCATATCCGTTATCCTCTGGCAGACGGCAGCGGCTACCTTGAGCTGGCCACCACCCGTCCCGAGACCATGCTGGGCGATACTGCCGTTGCAGTCCACCCCGAGGACGAGCGTTACAAGCACCTTGTGGGTAAGACCCTCATTCTGCCCATCGTCGGCAGAGAGATTCCCATTGTCGCTGACGAGTATGTCGAGCGTGACTTCGGTACCGGCGTTGTAAAGATTACCCCCGCACACGACCCCAACGACTTCGAGGTGGGTCTGCGCCACAACCTGCCGGTCATCAACGTGATGAACGAGGACGCTTCCATAAACGAAAACGGCGGCCGCTTCTGCGGAATGAGCGCAGCCGACTGCCGCAAGGCCATTGTTGCCGAGCTGGAAGAGGGCGGCTACCTTATCAAGGTTGAGCCCATCAAGCACAATGTCGGCACCTGCTACCGCTGCAGCACCGTTGTCGAGCCCCGTGTTTCCATGCAGTGGTTTGTCAAGATGAAGCCGCTGGCAGAGCCCGCAATCGAGGCAGTGCGCAAGGGCGAGACCAAGTTCGTTCCCGACCGCTTCAGCAAGATATACTACAACTGGATGGAGAATATCCGTGACTGGTGCATCTCCCGTCAGCTGTGGTGGGGTCACCGCATTCCCGCATGGTACTGCGATGACTGCGGCGAGGTCATAGTCTCCCGCACCACCCCTGACAAGTGCCCCAAGTGTGGCGGTGCTCTCCGTCAGGACGAGGATACTCTGGATACCTGGTTCTCTTCCGCTCTGTGGCCCTTCTCCACTCTGGGCTGGCCCGACGAGACCGAGGACCTGAAGTTCTTCTATCCCACCAACACCCTCGTTACCGCCTACGACATCATCTTCTTCTGGGTTGCCAGAATGATATTCTCCGGCGTGGAGCATATGGGCGAGGTTCCCTTTGATACCGTCTTTATCCACGGCATCGTCCGTGATGAGCTGGGCAGAAAGATGTCCAAGTCCCTTGGAAACGGCGTTGATCCCCTCATCATCATCGACAAGTACGGCGCAGACTCCCTGCGCTTCTCCCTGACTACAGGTGTCAGCCCCGGAAGCGATATGCGCTTCTCGGAGAAGAAGGTTGAGGCCTGCCGCAACTTCGGCAACAAGCTGTGGAACGCCACCCGCTTCCTGCTGATGAACCTCGAGAGTGAGGTAGTTCCCGCCCTGCCCGAGAAGCTGGAGCTTGAGGATATGTGGATTCTCACCGAGCTCAACCGCATCGTTGCAGAGGTTACCGAAAACCTTGAGAAGTTCGAGATGGGCATCGCAATCCAGAAGATTTACGACTTCATCTGGGACTACTACTGCGACTGGTACATCGAGCTTGCCAAGATCCGTCTGAACAAGGGCGGCGAAGAGGCAGCCAGCGTCCGCGCAGTGCTGCTCTACTGCCTTACCACACAGCTCAAGCTGCTGCACCCCTTCATGCCCTTCATCACTGAGGAGCTGTATCAGTCCATTCCCCACGAGGGCGATATGCTGATGCTCAGCAAGTGGCCGGAGTATGACGAGCGTTTCGAGTTCAAGGAAGCAGCCGAGTCCATGAACCGCATCATGGCCGCTATCAAGGCTGTCAGAGCCCGCCGCAGCGAGATGAATGTTCCCCCTTCCCGCAAGGCAAGCATCTACGTCGAAACCACCTATACCGATACCTTCACCCACGGTGTGCCCTACATCGAGCGCCTTGCCTCCGCAAGCTCCGTCACCATCGGCGACAGCTTCGACATAGAGGGTGCTGTTACCATCATCTCCGACGGTGCAAAGCTGCTTATCCCCATGGACGAGCTGGTTGACAAGGAGAAGGAGCTGGCACGTCTGCAGAAGGAGCTGGAGAAAACCGAGAAGGAAATCAAGGTTCTGGAGGGCAAGCTTGCCAACGAGAACTTCACCTCCAAGGCCCCCGCACAGGTCATCGAGGCTGAGCGCGCCAAGCTGGCAAAGGCTCAGGAGCGTCTGGCGATCATTCTGGCTTCCATGGAGCAGTTCAAGTAATGACATACGAAGAAGCACTGAAATATATCGGCAGCCGTCTGCGCTTTGGCATCAAGCCCGGTCTTGAGCGCACGCGCAGACTGCTCGCCGCTCTGGGTGAACCGCAGGACAGCCTGCGGTTCATTCATGTTGCCGGAACAAACGGCAAGGGGTCGGTGTGCGCAATGACCTCCGCCGCCCTTATGGAGGCGGGCTGCACCACCGGTCTGTATACCTCGCCCTATATCACCGATTTCCGTGAGCGTATGCAGATAAACGGCGAGATGATCGGCAAGGACGAGCTGGCGCAGCTTACCGAAGAGGTGGCTGCTCATGTAGGCGATGCTGACGAAATCACCGAGTTTGAGCTGATAACCTGCATTGCCATGCTGTGGTTTGCCCGCAGAGGGTGCGACTGTGTGGTGCTGGAAACCGGTCTGGGCGGCAGATTTGATGCCACCAATGTGATAAAGCAGCCTGTGTGTGCCACAATCACCCGCATAGATTACGACCATACGGCGGTGTTGGGCGATACCCTCGCGGCGATAGCGGGGGAGAAGGCGGGTATCTTCAAGGAAGGCTGCCCTGTGGTCATAGAGCCATATCAGCCGCAGGAAGCCCTCGCTGTGCTGAAAGATACCGCAAGGCGGCTGGGCTGTCCTGTAGTGCAGCCAGACGAGGCGGCAATAGAGGTCGTAGACAGTACGCTCTCCGGCACAGATATACGCTATGACGGCGTGAGGCTGCATATCCCCTTTGCGGGTGCGCACCAGATAGCCAACGCAGTGACCGCGGTGGAAACCCTCCGTGCGGCAGGTGTTGCGGAAGATGCCATCGTCCGCGGCATAGCAAAGGCTAGGATTCCCGCAAGGCTGGAGGTTATCTCCACACAGCCGCCTGTCATTATTGATGGCGCGCATAACCCCAACGGTGCCGCTGCGCTGGCTGATGCCATAGATGCCCTGCTTGCGGATAAGCGGGTGTTTGCGGTGATGGGTGTGCTGCGGGATAAAGACTATACCGCCGAATTGAAGCTGCTGGGTAGCCGGTTTGAGCGGATATATACCTGCGGCGGCTTCAGTGAGCGTGCCCTGAGCGGCGCGGAATTGGCGCGGATAGCCGAGGGGTATACCGAGAGGGTTGTGCCCTTTGAAAGCTGTGAGAGCGCCTTTGACGGGGCGCTGAGTGCTGCTGTCGCGGAAGACGCGGCGGTGGTGGTGTGCGGCTCGCTGTACCTTGCGGGTGCGGTGAGAGGGTACGCAATAAAGACTATTGATGAGATAAAATAGTAAAATAAAGTAACCAAAGGACAGGAAACGACAAAAACGGCGTCCGCTGCGGTGTATTCTCATGTAGAAGCACTGCAGCGGATTTTTTCATGTAAGCACCAAAAAAGAAAAGTTTTAATCAACTTTTTTTAAAAAGTTGCGGGGCGTGGGGCAGAGCCCCACAAAAGTGCCTAACCAACAGTACCACCCAAACCAAAGCGCACCTCGCGCCCGCAGAAACACCAGTAAGGCGCGCCAACAAACCAAGTCTGCGCCCAACCAAAGTCCGAGCAAATACGGGCGCGATACCCGGTGCAAAAAGAGGTGCAGCGTAGATACCCCGATACGCCCTTGGCGTATCGGGCAAGCGGACCGGCAGCAAAAAGCCTGCCCGAAGTTCTTCGCTCCGCTGTAGGTTTCTGCACCACCCGGCCGCCCATTGCGCTTTACATAACAACCAGAAAGGAGGAAAACATATGCCGGTTGTAATCAACCAAAACAAAGGAATAATGACTGCGGCACTGTCGGGGGAGATAGACCACCATACGGCCAAAGCACTGCGAGAGGATATAGACAACGCCGCACAGTGCGCCCGCCCCAAGCGGCTGGTGCTGGACTTTTCGGAGGTGGGCTTCATGGACAGCTCGGGAATAGGGCTTATCATGGGTCGCTACCGCCTGACGCAGGAGTGGGAATGTCAGGTGGAGCTGACAGGCGCTTCGCCGTCCATAGCACGAATGATACGGCTTGCCGGACTGGGCAGGCTGGGTATAACTGGTGTTTAGTTCCGTATAAATATGCAGTGATGCAAGAATATGCATGACAAAATTAGCGAGGTTAAAAAGAAAATGCGAAAAAGAGAGGTACTCAACGAGATGCGGCTGGTCATAGACAGCCGTTCAGCCAACGAGAGCTTTGCGCGGGTGGCTGTGGCAGCCTTTATCGCCCAGCTTGACCCCACCGTGGAAGAGATTTCGGACATAAAAACAGCCGTGTCCGAGGCAGTGACCAACTGCATCGTCCATGGCTACCGCAACGGCATTGGCAGTATATGGATTCAGGCGCGGATATACAGCGATTCGCGGGTGATGCTGCGTGTGCGCGATAAGGGCGCGGGCATCAGCGACATAAAACAGGCGATGGAGCCGCTGTTCACCACCGGCGGCGCAGAGCGCGGCGGTCTGGGCTTTACGGTAATGGAGTCGTTTATGGACGACCTGAAGGTACATTCGGTGGTGGGCAAAGGCACCACCGTAACAATGGAAAAGAAGATTGTGCAGCGCCGATGAAGGTTTCCGACAGGACAAGACTTATCGAGGAGAATATCGGGCTGGCGCATAGCTGCGTAAAGCGGTATCTGGGGCGGGGCATCGAGTACGATGACCTGCTTCAAACCGCCTGCCTGGGACTGGTAAAGGCTGCGGATGGCTTTGATGAGAGCCGCGGACTGCGCTTTTCCACCTACGCAGTGCCGGTGATACTGGGCGAAATCAAGCATATGTTTCGCAGCAGCAGCCTGCTTAAGGTGTCGCGGGAATTGCAGCGGCTTGGTATTCAGGCGGCAGAGGCGCAGGAGCGTTTTTCTCAGCAGTACGGCAGAAATCCGCAGATTTCGGAGCTTTCGGCGATGCTGGAGGTGACGCCGGAGGAAGCCGCACAGGCGTTGTGCGCAGCGCAGCGACCAGCTTCACTCAGTCAGCCGGAGGAGGACGATGCCCCCGCAACGGAAATCCCTGTGCAGTCCTTTGACGGTGAGCTTATCGACTGCATCGCGCTGGGACAGGCGGTGGCAAAGCTGTGTGAGACCGACCGTCGCCTGATAGAGGAGCGCTACATCAGAGGCAGCACACAGACAGTCACCGCCGCAAAGCTGGGAATGACACAGGTGCAGGTCTCCCGCAGGGAAAAGAAGATACTGGCAAGGCTGCGGGAATTGATGCAGTGAGCTTGACAAAACAGAAAATAAGGAAAGAAAACACGCGCCTGCGTCCCCAATAAACAAGGGGGTGCAGGCGCGTGATTTATCATGTAGAACAGATTACTTCTTATGGTACAGCTTCTTGGACTGGTAACGGGGCTCGCAGGTGATGTTGACACCCAGCTTGCGGAAGGTGGTCTCGTCCACGCTGGAGATGATGACGGTGGAGTGTGCCTCACAGCCGCTGAGACGGCTGAGCTGCTCCATGGCGATGCGGGCATAGTCGTTGGTTGCCGCGGAGATGGAGAGGGCAATGAGTACCTCGTCGGTGTGCAGGCGGGGGTTGTGGTTGCCAAGGTGGTTGACCTTGAGATTCTGCACAGGCTGAATGATGTCGGGGGAGAGCAGATGGATATTGTCGGGGATGTTGCCCAGAATCTTCAGCGCGTTGAGCAGCATGGCGGCAGACGCGCCCAGCAGCTCCTTGTTCTTGCCGGTGACGATGGTGCCATCGGGAAGCTGCATTGCGCAGGCGGGCTGCTCGGTCTCTTCGGCAACCTTCAGCGCGGAGCCGATGACAGGACGGCACTCGGGGGTGCAGCCTGCCTTGTTCATCAGCAGCTCCAGCTTGAGTACGGTTTCCGCGTCAACAAGCCCCTGCAATGCCTGACAGCGTATGGAATAGTAGCGGCGGATTATCTCCTGACGGGAGGCTTCGCAACAGGCATCGTCGTCGGTGATGCAGAAGCCCACCATGTTAACACCCATGTCGGTGGGGGATTGGTAGCGGCAGGAGCCGTATATCTTCTGGAAGATAGCATTGAGGACGGGGAAGATGTCAACATCGCGGTTGTAGTTGACGGCCTGCACGCCATAAGCGTTCAGGTGGAAGGGGTCGAGCATATTGATGTCGTTAAGCTCGGCGGTGGCGGCTTCGTAGGCGAGGTTGATGGGGTGCTTGATGGGGAGATTCCAGATGGGGAAGGTCTCGAATTTTGCATAGCCTGCCTGCACGCCCCTGCGATGCTCGTGGTAGAGCTGAGAGAGGCAGGTTGCCATCTTTCCGCTGCCCGGGCCGGGTGCGGTGACAACCACCAGTGAGCGTTCGGTCTCGATGAAGTCGTTGCGGCCGAAGCCCTCGTCGCAGACGATGGCGGGAATGTTGGAAGGGTAACCCTCGATGGGATAGTGGCGGTAGACCTTCACTCCTCGGGAATCGAGCAGACGCATGAAGTTGTCGGCAGAGCTTTGCTCGCGGTACTGAGCAATGACCACGCTGCCCACATACAGACCTATGCCGCGGAAGGCGTCAATAAGGCGGAGTACCTCCATGTCGTAGGTGATGCCAAGGTCGCCGCGCTGCTTGCTGCTTTCTATGTCGCCCGCGTTGATGACGATGACTATTTCCACCTGATCACGCAGATTGAGCAGCATATTCACCTTGCTGTCGGGCTTGAAGCCGGGGAGCACACGGGCTGCGTGGTTGTCGTCAAACAGCTTGCCGCCGAACTCCAGATACAGCTTGCCGCCGAACTCAGCGATTCTCTCGCGTATGCGTTCCGACTGCAGTTTGATGTATTGGTCGTTGTCAAAACCGATCCTGCGCATAAGACCTTCCTCCGTGAAGTCAAAAAGTAATCATAAAGAATAGTATAGCTGTTCAGACGACAAAAATCAATCTTGTTATTTAACAAAAAACAAAAATTCACGCCCCGGCTGCTGGTGACGACAGCGGGGGCGCGAACCGTATTGCGGATTTTATGGATCAGACAATGCCCTGAGCCATCATGGCGTCGGCAATCTTCAGGAAGCCGGCGATGTTTGCACCGACAACATAGTTCTTGGGCTCGTACTCGTCGGAAGCCTTCTTGACCTGCTCGAAGATGTTCTCCATGATGCCCTTGAGCTTGGCATCAACTTCCTCGAAGGACCAGGAAAGACGCTGGCTGTTCTGGCTCATCTCCAGAGCGGAGGTGGCTACGCCGCCTGCGTTGGCAGCCTTGCCGGGAGCGAAGAGAACGCCGTTCTTGATGAGGTACTCGGTAGCCTCAAGGGTGGTGGGCATATTTGCACCCTCGCAGACAGCGATAACGCCGTTCTTGACAAGACGCTCAGCGTCCTCAAGCACCAGAGTGTTCTGGGAAGCGCAGGGGAGAGCGATGTCGCACTTGACGCTCCAGTCGTAACGACCCTCATGATACTCTGCGTTGGGACGGTAGTTGGTGTACTCGGACATTCTGGCTCTCTTTACGAAGCGGATTTCGTAAACAGCATCGAGGTCGATGCCTTCGGGATCGTAGACCCAACCGGTGGAGTCGCACATTGTGACAACCTTTGCGCCGTAGGACATGACCTTCTCTGCAGCGTAGTAAGCGACGTTGCCGTTGCCGTGGATAGAGCAGATCTTGCCCTCAAGGCTCAGGCCGTTGGCCTTGAACATAGCGTCGGTGAAGTAGATGAGGCCATAGCCGGTAGCCTGAGTACGGCCGAGGGAGCCGCCGTAGCTGAGACCCTTGCCGGTGAGAACGCCTTCGTAGATGTTCTTCAGGCGCTTGTACTGACCGAAGAGGTAGCCGATTTCGCGGGCACCAACGCCGATGTCGCCGGCGGGAACGTCGGTGTCAGCACCGATGTGGCGGGAAAGCTCGGTCATGAAGCTCTGGCAGAATGCCATAACCTCGCGGTCAGACTTGCCCTTGGGGTCGAAGTCGGAGCCGCCCTTTGCGCCGCCGATGGGCAGGCTGGTCAGGGAGTTCTTGAAAATCTGCTCAAAGGCGAGGAACTTCATGATGCCGAGGTAAACGGAGGGGTGGAAGCGGCAGCCGCCCTTGTAGGGGCCGATTGCGCTGTTGAACTGTACGCGGAAGCCGCGGTTGACCTGCACGTTGCCGTTGTCGTCAACCCAGGGAACACGGAACATGATCTGACGCTCCGGCTCGACCAGACGCTCGAGCAGACCTGCTGCCTCGTACTCGGGGTGGGCATCGAGAACGGGTGCGATGGATTCGAGAACCTCGGTAGCTGCCTGAATGAACTCAGGCTCGTTGGCGTTGCGTGCCTTGATAATGTCGAGGACTCTTGCTACATAATCGGACATATGAAATTCCTCCTGTAATGATGAAGATTCAGGTCAAAATAATAAGACCTAATGGAATATATTTTAACTATTGTATGCACCAATTGCAAGAAAAAATTAAGAGTAATTCAAAATAATCGCAATTCACACAACAGACAGCACAATATGCGGATAAATATGAATTATATGTTCAAACAGCTTGCATATAATGTGGCAGAAAGGGGGCAATATGAGGTGATCAGGACAGGAAATTAAACACTTGCAAAGCGTGCCGTTGTGTGGTAAAATCAACGGTAATTGATATGCGGGTATGGCGGAATTGGCAGACGCGCTGGATTTAGGATCCAGTGGAGTAATCCGTGCGGGTTCGACCCCCACTACCCGTACCAGAAACGCCCTCTGGCGAGGGCTCAAAGAATAGAGAATAAAGAATATTGAATAAATAATAATTCGCGCAGTGTTACTGGGCGTTTCTGTATTATTCTTTCTTCTTTATTCTTTTTTCTTTATTATTTTGAAAAACTATTCTTTGAAATAGCGTGTAAAATACAAAGGTAAGTAATATTATCCTCATTCGTAAAAAGGAGATGCTTCTATGTCAAACTATATCATGGACTTAAGAGCTGTTGTGGGGCATCGTCCGCTGCTGCAGGTGGGGGCAAGTGTAATTGTTGTGGATTCTGAAAATCGTATATTGCTGCAGCTACGAAGTGATAATCATTGCTGGGGATATGCTGGCGGTTCGGTTGAACTGGACGAGGTTGTGGAGGATGCTGCCAAACGGGAGCTATTTGAAGAGACCGGTTTGATTGCGGAGGATCTGGAGCTGTTCGGAGTGTTTTCCGGAAAAGATACACACTTTGTTTATCCCAACGGAGATGAAGTGTCCAATGTCGATATTGTCTATGTATGCAGGCAGTATATAGGGGAATTGAAATGTCAGGAAGAGGAAGTCGATGCTTTGAGGTTTTTCGGCATTGATGAGCTGCCGGAGAACATATCGCCTCCAATTCGCAAGGCTTTGGATAAATGGATAGAACAGAATCGATAAATTCTGATTAACTATAAGCACCGCAAAAAGCTGCGGGTTGTACAAACTCTGATATGACATATTTAATTAAGGAGGACCACCCATGCTCACAGCCACCTTTCTCCGCAAAGCCAAGGCAATAGACTGGTTTGCAAACAGCGGCACACCCAACGAAAGCTATCATATGGTATTCTCCGTGTTTGAGGCGTACGACACGTGGAACGGGCAGATGCTCGAAACGTGGGAGCCGCAGGTCACTGCGCTGGAGAATATGGCAAAGGAAAAACTGGGCGATGCTGCCATTGACAGCATATTCGAGCGAGTTTCCGCGGCGATAGGGGATACCCTCTGGGAAAAATGGGCGCAGTTTATCGACCGTCAGAAGCTGGACGGTGAAACCGGTCTGGATAACGAGATGCTGGACATGGTCAAGCGTGACGTGGCTTGGGCGTGCGTTGAAAACAAGCTGCGGGTGAAGGGCTTCTTTACCATGCTGCTGGAAATCTATAAAGAGGGATATTTCCCCTGTGCGTGGCTGGGCGATTACCCCGAGGGCAAGCCTGTGGTGCTGTAATGCCCCCTGCCTTTACAACAATATATGCATAGAAATCGGGTGCTTTCCCGAGCCTTGCGGCTTATGGGAAAGCACCCGCGTTTTATTCCTAATATACTTAAACTACAGACGATTGATTTCGGTCTGGTTAATCAGCGTAACGCCCTTGCTGTCGAGCATTTCGGCAATCTGCTCGCTGGTCATCTGCTCGGAGGAAAGGCGCATGACGAGCAGTGCCCTGCTGCCGAGGATATAGTTGAGCGAATACATATATTCAATGGAAATGTCGCTGTCCTCGATTATGGCAAGCACGCTGTCCAGTCCTGCGGGCTGATTCTGTACACCAACGCACAGTACGCGGTTGGTCTTTGCCATAAAGCCGTTTTCTCTCAGTGCGGCGATTGCAGGCTCGATGTCCTTCTCGCGCACCAGCACGCGTGCCAGACCAAAGTGCAGGGTGTCGGCGATGGAGAGGGCTATCATGTCGATGTTATGCTCTGCCAGCAGCTTGGTCAGCGAACGCAGAGTGCCCTGATTATTCTCAAGATAAACAGTAATCTGTGTAATAAACATAACGATAATCCTTTCTTTCTCGGTATATCTTACTTGCTGGTCAGTCCGCGGTTGTCGATGATGCGCTTGGATTTGCCCTCGGAGCGGGGGATAGACTTGGGCGGCACCAGCTTGACTATTGCGGCTACGCCGACAACCGACTTGATCTGCTCGGTGATCCTGTTCTTGATCTTCTGAATGTCGGCGACGGTGTCGGAGAACATCTCGTCGGTCAGCTCTACCTGTACCTCAAGGCGGTCGGTGGAATTGATGCGGTCCACCACCAGCATATAGTGGGGCGCAACACCGGGAATCTGCAGCAGCACCGACTCAATCTGGCTGGGGAATACGTTGACGCCGCGAATGATGAGCATATCATCGGTGCGGCCGGTGATGCGGCTCATGCGGACGTGGGTTCTGCCGCAGGAGCAGGGTGTTTCGTCCAGCACGCAGATGTCGTGGGTGCGGTAGCGCAGCATGGGCATACCGGTCTTGGAGATGGTGGTGAGAACAAGCTCGCCGCTTTCGCCGTAGGGGAGGGGCTCGCCGGTGGCGGGGTCAACGATTTCGGCATAGACATGGTCCTCGTTGATGTGCATACCGTTCTTGGCGGGGCACTCGAAGGCGACGCCGGGACCGGCAATCTCGGTCAGACCGTAGATGTTGTATGCGTTGATGTCGAACAGCTCTTCGAGCTTCTCGCGCATTTCCTCTGTCCACGGCTCTGCGCCGAAGCAGCCGGACTTCAGGCGGAATTCCTTGGGGTCGTAGCCCATCTCTCTGAGCGATTCGCCGAGGAAGATAGCATAGGAGGGGGTGCAGCACAGCATGGTCGAGCCGAGGTCGTGCATCATCATAAGCTGACGCTGGGTGTTGCCGCTGGACATGGGGATAACCATAGCACCAACACGGGAAGCACCCTGATGCGCGCCCAGACCGCCGGTGAACAGACCGTAGCCGTAGGTGACCTGAATGATGTCCTCCTTGCCTGCGCCTGCTGAGGTGAGGGAGCGGGCGACCATCTCGGTCCAAACCTCAACGTCGTTCTCGGTGTAGCCGGAAACGATGGGCTTGCCGGTGGTGCCGGAGGAGCCCTGTATGCGCACTATCTCCGACTGGGGCACAGCCAGCAGACCGAAGGGGAACTGGTCGCGCAGGTCGGTCTTGTTGGTGAAGGGCAGCTTAGAGATGTCCTCGATGCCTCTGATGTCCTCGGGCTTTACGCCTGCCTCGTCCATGCGCTGGCGGTATACCGGCACATTGGCGTAAACGTGGGCAACGGTGGCACGCAGACGCTCGCTCTGCAGGGCACGGAGAGACTCTCGGTCCATACACTCAATGGCAGGATCGTAAATCTTGTTTTCGCTGATTTTCAAAGTGATCAAATCCTTTCGGCATTATTTTGTGAATTCGGCAGCGGTGCTTTGCCAAGCAAAACTAAAACAGCCCGCTGTATCTGTGTGCATCATGCATTACACAAGATATAACGGGCTGTGATTTGCTAATTGTTATGAAAGCAAAGCAATTAAAGCACAGGACAGTCCGTCATGTGCCTAAAAAATCGTGTGCTGGTTATGTTGGCTCTGTTAGCGGTATAAGAACACATACGAACTTCCTCCTTGCTGAATTTGTGTTCATTATACGCTTGCTGTCGTGGTTTGTCAAGCGGATTTTTGCAGGAGGCTCGAAAAATTATTCATCTGCCGCCAATGAGGATTTGCATATATATAGGAAAAAGAATGAGGTAAAATTGGCTTTACTGCGCCTTTTGTCTTGAATATTTATCGGAGATATGTTAAGATGATAATTGATAAAATAACCGCACCGCGGTTATGAAAAATGAAAATTAAACGAAAGGAAGAGAGAAACGCCATGCCATACGATCCGATGCCAACCGAGTATCCCTTTCCTGAAATAACCGACAAGCACTACCTGCCCATGAAGGAGCTGGTGGACACCGTCTTTGACGAGAACTACCCCTATGTGGACAAGTCCTTCGGCTACCGCCTCAAGTGCGCGCTGATGCGCATACTGACTGTCACGCTGGCTTTCCCCGTCATGCGCATACGCACTCTGCTGCGTGTGGAGGGCAGGGAAAACCTGAAAAAGCATAAAAAGCTGCTGAAAAAAGGTGTTGTGTCGGTGGTCAACCACGTCTTTGTGTGGGATTTCATTGGCATAATGTACGCGGTTCGCCCCTTTAAGCCGTGGATTCCTGTGTGGGAAACCAATATGCGCGGCTACGCAAGAAACCTTATCCGCTACAACCACGGCATACCGCTGCCCACCGAAAGCCGCCGCGCCACAGCCGCCTTTGCCCATGCGCTGGACGGACTGCTGAGTGAGGATAGCCAGTGGGTGCATTTCTCCGCCGAGGGCAGTATGTGGGAATACTATATGCCCATTCGCCCCTTCAAGAAGGGTGCGTTTACCTTTGCCGTGCGCAACAACGTGCCTGTGCTGCCGCTAGCTTATTCCTACAGAAAGCCCAAGGGTCTGCAGAAGATATTCTGGCGGCGTCCGCTGCTCACCCTGAGCATAGGCGAGCCCATATTCCCAAATACCGAGCTGGGCAAGGTTGCCGCCGCCGATGAGCTTGCGAGAAAGGCCCATGCCGAGGTGTGCCGCCTTGCGGGAATCAATCCGGAAGAGAACATCTACGAGCCTGTTTTCAACAACTCCAAGCGCATCGACTACTACACCACCGAGTACGGTGCGAAAAAGAAGTATTTCTAAAATAGATAAAAGACATGCCAAAGCCGGACACCCGCCTGAAACATTCAGGGCGAGTATCCGGCTTTTTCTTTGTGTGCGTTATGCGGTGATGCTATTTCCCGCTGCAATAGTGGGCGATCGCCTTTGAGACAAACTCCGCAGTGCCCTCACCGCCCGCCTTGTCGATGTTCTGACGGAAGCGTGGGTCCTCGGTGTACATCAGCCCAAGACCGGAGAGTATCTGCGGGGCGCAGGTGTAGAAATGCTCGGTG
>SVPT01000070.1 GCA_015065695.1 Oscillospiraceae bacterium
AGCTTTTCCGTACAGTAGGGCGAGGGCGAAAGCAGGCGGGTAAACCTCCGCGAGTTGTGTATGTAGCGGCGGCGGTTGTCGCGTATGCCGTTAAGGGCATCGCCGCTGCCCTCAACTGTGATGTCACAGCCAAGCCGCTTGAGGGGTGTGCCATGCCATGTTTCTATGAGGTGCTGCCCCGGGCGCATGATGATGCGCTCGGGATAGCTGGAATTAATGACAACCATCTTTGCTCGGGCGCACATCTCGTAATACTCCCGCGAGCCGCTTCTGACCGTCGAAGTGCGCACGCTGTCAGGCAGTGTCTTGCCCTCCGGCTCCAGAAAAGCCCACACAAAGCGACAGTCGTCAAAGCGGCTGTCCTCCAGCATGGCAAGATACAGAGCCTTGGGGCTGCAGGCGTATGAACGCCCACCGTAGCTTTCAAAGAGGATAATGCTCTCGTCCAATGCGGTGCGCCGCAGTACGCGCCTGTAGGAGGCTTGGGAAAGGGTCAGACGCACCCAGCGCATAACCTCGCGCAGCGCGGGAGAACGCTTGGCAATGTCGGTAAGAACAGCTTTGATGCTCATGTCACTCTCTCCCCTCCAGCGGCAGCCCAAGAGCAAGCCTTGCTATATTCTCCGCGCTGTGTCCGTCACAGCCGCCCGCCAGCAGCTCACGCAGGCGTTCAGCCTCGCCCTGCGGATAGGGCGAACTCAGTAGCTTTTTCAGTGCTTCAGGGCTATCTGCGGTGATGGCGGGAAACACCTCTGAGGGGCGGATATTCAGTCCGCATTCCTCACTGTACAGCGCCTCATCGGGAGTATAAAAATACACCGGCACGTCCATCAGCGAGGCCTCTGCCGCCGCGCCGGAATAGTCGCTTATCACACAGTCGGCGGCGCGCAGCAGCACACCTGTACTCAGCTTTTCCCCGTCGATGATGACCTCTCCGTCAATGACGGTGTGGCGGTCTATGGGGTGCTTGCGCATTATCAGCACATCGTTTTCCCCAAGGCATTCGGCAATCCCCTCTGTGGGCACAGCCCTGCCGCGGCGCATTGTGGGCAGATACAGCACCACCCGCTTATCGGCGGTAATCTGCGGATATGCCCGCTGCAATTCCTCACGAAAGGCTTCACGGCGGGTACTCATCAGTCGGTCGGCGCAGGGCAAGCCCAGCGGCAAAATACGCTCTGCCGGAGTGTTCATCGCCTCTGCCATGAATTTTTTCTGGAACTCGCTTCCGGTGATTACATAGTCGTAGCCTGCGTGCATCTTCATCAGCCGTGCGGTGTCCTCATCGCTGCCCTCGAGCATACCCACCGTCTGCCAGCCGAATTTCTTTATCGCCACCATAGAGTGCCATATCTGCACAACGCGCATACCCCGCCGATGACGAAAAAGGCTGATGGGCGGGCAGTAGCTTTCTGTTATGCAGGCCCGTGCGCCCGCAAGCAGCGCAAGCTGTCTGAGCATCAGCACAATATACGACAGTCCCAGCTCGCTCTTAAGTCCAAGCTTGCAGGAATAGCACAGCTCGATGCCGGGCTCCAGCTTATCAAGCTCCTGTGAAATATGTATGAAGTTTGCCGAGGGGGTATCCTGCTGTCTGCTGAGGAAAACCACCCTGTTTTTCTGCGGTGTCAGTAGCTTCATCACGCCGTATGCAAGCCCCATTGCACCGCGAAAGGCAAGTATCGCGCCTTTCTTTATTATATTCATCGTCAATACTTCTCCGCTTGCAAATATTAAACTCTATTTTTTATCTTTTATGAAATATATCATAACCGCCGAAAAAGCCGAAGATAATCGGCATATGAGGCCTGAGCATAAAACCGCCGACTTCCCCTGTAATTATGATAAGTATATGATAACCCAAAAAGGCTCAAATGTAAAGCTTGCAATGGCTTTTGCGATAATGTATAATTAGTCAGGCTTGCAGCATTTTTCGGCAGGAGGTGTGCTTATGCTGTACGCGGCAATCCTCGCCGGAGGCTCCGGCACCCGCATAGGCGGTCCTCTCCCCAAGCAGTTCATGGATATAGGCGGCGTGCCTGTGCTGCTGCGCACAGTGCGGCGTTTTGTCCCCTGCCCCTTTGACGGCATCTACATCGCCTGCAACGCCGACTGGCTGGAGCTTGCGGAGCAGCAGCTCTCCCCCCTTGCCGATGACAGCAGACTGCACATCATTCCCGGCGGCAGCGACCGCACCGGCAGTCTTCTGCGCGTGCTTTGCGCAATAGAGCAGGAGCGCAGCGGCAAGCCCGCCGACGAAGCTCTGCTGCTTTCCGGCAGCACCCTCGCCTCGGGCGGTGACATAATCGCCACCCACGATGCAGCACGCCCCTTTGTTTCGGTGCGCTGCATAAATGAATCCATAGAAGCCGCCGCCTGTGGATGCGCGGGCGCCGCTATTCCCTCCGCAGACACAATCCTCTGCTCGGAGGACGGCGATACCATCACCGCCATACCCAGACGAACCACCCTCTTCCGCGCACAGACACCCCAGACCTTCGTCATCGGAGAGTATCTGCGCCATCTTGCCGCCGCTTCCGAAGAGCAGCGCAGGGCATTTACCGATGTGTGCGGAGTATTCACTGCCGCAGGTGCGCAGGTGCGCATTGTTCCCGGTGACGACTGCAACCTGAAGATAACCACCCCGCTGGATATTGAGCTGGCAAACTGCATTGCTACGGCGCAGGACAAAGCCGCCCTTTAGTTTACATAATCATAGTCCAACCACGTTATATCTGCGACAGGTCATGTACATATGTTCTGCCGCTGCTATAAATAGCTATCAACAAAAGGAGTAATTATCATGGATCTCGTCAAGAAATTCTTCCCTGTCAGCACCCGTTCCTCTGAGCTCGTCGGACTCATCATCTCTCTGGTCATCTACATCGTTCTGCCCACCGTTTTCGGCTGGGTTGTAAGCCTGCTCTCCGGTATCCCCCTTATCGGCTGGCTTCTGGGAGTTATAGCCGGACTTATCGGTCTCTACTGCTTCATCGGCATAATTATCTCCGTCCTCATCTTCTTCAAGGTCATCAAATAAGCCGATTACCAAAAAAGCAGCGGGCTGTGGGCATCTGCGCTCACAGCCCTTAATTCTTTATGTTAACCACACTCTTACGGAGGTGAACTGTTTGTCAGAATTTGCAATGATGCTGCCTGCGAATATCGCTCTGGTCATTGAGCGGCTCAACACGGAGGGGTACAAGGCATACGCTGTGGGCGGCTGTGTGCGCGATGCCATGCGCGGCGTCAGTCCCCACGACTACGACATCACTACTAGCGCACTGCCCCAGCAGGTCAAGGCGGTCTTTTCCGACAGGCAGGTCATCGAGACGGGCATAAGCCACGGCACTGTCACTGTGCTGATGGACGGTGCCCCGGTGGAGATAACCACCTTCCGTGTGGACGGCGAATACCTTGACAACCGCCACCCGGCTGGTGTGCAGTTTACCGCCCGCATCGAGGACGACCTTTCCCGCCGCGACTTTACCGTCAACGCAATGGCATACAGCCCCACCGAGGGGCTTGTTGACCTCTTCGGCGGCGCGGAGCATCTGCGGCAGCGGGTCATCGCCTGCGTGGGCGATGCCGACACCCGCTTCAACGAGGACGGACTGCGTATTCTCCGCGCACTGCGTTTTGCCGCTGTGCTGGATTTCTCCATTGCGGAGGACACCGCCCACGCCATTCACCGCAACCGCAGTCTGCTGAAAGGCATCTCGCGGGAGCGCATACATGCGGAGCTTTGCCGCCTGCTGTGCGGGTGCGCCGCAGGTGCTGTGGTGCGCCAATACAGCGACGTGCTTTGCACCATTATCCCCGCACTGGAGGATTGTACCCGCTGGGAGATTATCGCTGACGCTCTTCCCCACGCCCCTGCCGATGCACCTCTGCGGTACGCTCTGCTTCTGCATCAGTTGGGCGAGGACAATGCAAAAGAGGCCCTGCGCTCCCTGCGGGCGGACAACCGCACCTGCGCACAGGCATCGCGCCTTGTGGGTGCGCTTTACGATGACTTTATCCCCACCCGTACATTTGCCCGCACCCTTGCGCGGCGTTTGGGCTATGACGACGCACACTCTCTGCTTGCACTGCACAGGGCACTTTCCCTTGCGGACACCTCCGCTGACTTCCGCGACAGGCTCAGTGCATTGGACGCGCTCGAGGGGTATCTTGAGGAAAGCGAAAGGGCAGGTGACTGCGTGACAGTCGCAGCACTTGCTGTAGACGGCAGAGATATTGCTGCCCTTGGATTGAGCGGCAAGGACATTGGAAACACACTGGAGCGGCTGCTTACACTTGTGATAGAGGACAGGGTAGCCAACGAGCGTGAGGCATTGCTCAGTATTGTGAAAAGCTTTGTACAATAATCTTCACTGCACAAAAAACAGGCGACAGTTTTGAACTGCCGCCTGTTTTATTACTTACTCATTGCTTCCTGTAATGATTACCTCTTAGCTGCCGAAGAAGGCATCAAACAAATCCCACATATCGTAGCCGTTGTAATCATCGGAATAACCGTAATCATTACCGTAGTAGTCATAGCTGTCGTAATAGCCGTAGTCGCTGCTGTCACCATAGCCATAGTAGTCGAAGAAGTCGTACAGATAATCACTGCTGTCACCGTAGCCTTCGCCATAGCTATCGCCGCCGAAGAAATAGTCGTAGTAGTCATACTCCGACCAGCCGTTGTCGGCGCTGTTGTATTCCTCCCAGCCGCTCCAGTCGCCCCAGCCGTAATCATCGTAGCCGTAGTCGCTGTAGTCGTCCCAGCTATCCCAATCGCTGTAGTCGTCCCAGCCGCCCCAGTCGCTGTACCAGTCGCTCCAGTCGTAGAGGCTGGAAGCGGAGCTGCCAACGCTGGTGTACTTTCCGAGATAGTTGATGTACTCTTCCTCAAAGCCTGCATTGCCAAAGACAATCTTCAGGTCATTGTAGACGGAGGTGTTGCCGTAGGGCAGGGTGACTGCCATACCGGTCATGTGGGAATCCTGCGAATTCGCCGCACAGTAGATGATAGCGTTGGTCAGTGCGGAAATGAGGGGGTCAGACTCGGGCACGTCGTCAACCGAACGCGCAATAGCCAGCATATCCTGAATATCGGTGGAGGTACTGAAGAAGGCATTGAACAGATCCTCCAGACCGTAGCGTCCGCCCTGATTCTCGGTCTCCCAGCTGAAGTTTGCGTCAAGGAGCTGATCCTCCGCGGCATATGCGAAGTCCTTCCACGCGGTGTAAACCAGCTTCATGTAGGAGAGGTCAACGGTAGCCATGATCGCGGCACTGCTTCCGCTTTCCTTGACGAAGTCGTCGCAGATAATCTTGCCCAGCTCGGGAGTGGGAATGGAGGTATTCTCTGCCAGAGCGGTCAGCCAGGGCTGATATTCCCAGCCGTAGCCCGATTCATAGTCCTCAGAGGCTATCATGTAATCAGCAAAGTCGTAGAGAACACAGGCAACCTCCATGGTGCTCATAAGGCAGGCATCGAAGCCGATGAAATCAAACTTGACACCGGTGTTGTACAGTGCCTCGCCCAGCTCGTCGATGGTGAGGGTGTCCATGCTGTCGTATTCGTCATAGCCCCAGCCGCTGACCGAGCCTGCACCGTGATCCCACAGGACAAGCATATAGCGGTTGGCGGGATAGTTCTCTGCGCTGTAGGTGATGAAGTCCTCCAGATTGCCCGCCTTGGTCATGGAAACACGACCAAGACGATCCTCAACGGTGGTCAGCTTGCCGCCGGAGATAACGTGTATCTGGTTGGTGCTGGAGCTGATGGTGCTGTTGTGCCACTTTCTTGTGCCGCCCGTTTCGATGACGATGTTGAGTTTGCTGTTTTCGGTGGCACGCATCATTTCCTTGATGTCCTCGGTTGCCAGTCCGTTTTCCGACTCAAGGTTGCTGGCGCACATATAAATCATTACGGTGACGGTGTCACGACCGTTGCCCTTTATGTTGGTAAACTGGTCTCTGACCGCCTCTCTAAGCACGTTGGAGGAAAGGGTGATGGTCTGACCGCCGCCCTGACCGCCGCTCTGCGGGCCGTCCATCATGCCGGAATCATCAATGGAGCCATAGGGATTCTCTGCGTAGTCGCTGTAGTAGCCATTGGGATCACCCTGATAGGTCTCGTAGTAATCCATATAGCTGGTGAGCAAATCGGTGCAACCGGTGAGCGAGAGCATCATAAGCACCGCAACTGCCGCCGCAATGATTTTCTGCCATTTTTTCATTTTTCTTCTCCTCCTGTGTCTTTGCTGTTATGGCGGGCGCAACCCGCCTGAATCGTATACCTGTCTTTCACCGAAATTATACCATATAATCTTACAGGAAACAAGGTGTTATAAGTATTAATAAAAATTGAGAATACTGTTCTTTTATGCATAATTGACCGATGAATCCCCCATGTTCATCAGGTTGTTGCGTTGTAATTATTCATTTCGGTCGTGGTGTAACATTGCGGAAATCATCACACATTACACTTGCAGCAGCCGAAAATCTCTTGCAAGTTCTGAAATTTTACTTCAGAAGTATGCTGTTGTTATAGTTATATTGACTAACACATTGGTTTGGGCTATAATAAATCTAATATTGTCATTGCACGCCGCCTGCTTTGCGGCGGTCAATGAACCGCAGAGGAGAATATTATCATGAAAGTATCACAACTTCCCTACGAGAGAGTAACTATTGAGTATATCCGCAGCGCTATCGAGAGCATCTTTGCCGACATAAAGTCCGCTGCTTCCGCTGACGATGTTCTCGCCGCAAGAAAGCGTTATGTTGACCTCACCACCGAGATTGAGACCATGCTTTCTCTGGCATACTGCCGCCACACGCTGGACACCCGTGACCAGTTCTATACCGACGAGCAGAATTACTACGATGAAATCACCCCTGAGCTTACCCAGATAATCACCGAATACGGTCGACTGATGCTGGAGAGCCCCTTCCGCGCCGAGCTGGAGCAGCGCCTCTCCCCCGTCCTCTTCAAGAGCTTTGAGGTTGCGCAGAAGGCAATGTCCCCCGAAATCATCGAGGATATGATTGAGGAAAACCGCCTTACCACCGAGTATTCCAACTTCATGTCCCAGCTTATGTTTGAGTTCCGTGGCGAGAAGATGCCCCGCACCCTGCTCTCCAGATTCTTCCAGGACGATGACCGTGACACCCGCCGTGAGGCTTATGAGGCAATGGGTCGTGGCTTTGAGGAGAACGCCGAGACTTTGGACAGCCTCTTTGACCGACTGGTCAAGGTTCGTGACCGCATGGCCAAGCGCATGGGCTACAAGAACTTTGTCGAGCTGGGCTACTACCGCATGGGTCGCCTTTGCTACGACAAGGACATGGTTGCCGGCTACCGCAAGAACATTCTCAGCGACATTGTTCCCGTTGTTGCCCGTCTGAAGGCACGCGTTGCCGAGCGTCTTGGCATTGACCGGATTATGATGTACGACGATTCCGTGGTGGTTGCCGGCGGCAACCCCCGCCCTGTACTGGACACCGCAGGCATTTTTGCCGAGGCACGCGAGATGTACCACAGCATGAGCCCCCAGACCGCTGCATTCATCGACATGATGCTGGAAAACGAGGCATTTGACGTTGAATCCCGCGAGGGCAAGTGGGGCGGCGGCTACTGCACCAGCTTCGCCAAGTACAAGCAGCCCTTCATTCTCGCCAACTTCAACGGCACCGCAGGCGACATCGACGTAATTACCCACGAGGCTGGTCACGCCTTTGCCGACTTCATGACCTGCGACAACGAGCTGCGAGAGCTGGGCATCGGCGGCATGGAGACCGCAGAGACCCACTCCATGAGCATGGAGTTCTTCTGCTGGCGTTACATGGACCGCTTCTTCGGCGACAAGGCACAGCAGTACAGATATATGCACGCCCTTGACGGTCTCAGCTTCCTGCCCTACGGCACCATGGTTGACTACTTCCAGCACATCGTCTACGAGAATCCCGAGATGACCCCCGCCGAGCGCAACGCCGCATGGAAGAAGCTGGAGCAGGAGTTCAAGCCCTATATGTCCACCGAAGGCATGACCTATCTTGAGAAGGGCACCCGCTGGCAGTATCAGATGCACATCTACGAATCCCCCTTCTACTACATCGACTACTGTCTGGCGCAGGTCATCGCATTCCAGTTCCTGCTGGCTTCCCTCGATGACTATGACGATGCCTTTGCACGCTACTACAGATACCTCTGCCACGGCGGCGAGCTGGTCTTTACAGACCTGGTTGCCGAGGCAGGTCTCGCCTCCCCCTTCAAGGAGGGCGCACTGAAGAATCTTGCAGAGGGCGTTGAGAAGCTCATTCTCAGCCTTGAATAATTTCTGCACCTATCGCTGATTTTTGAAAATTCAAGCCGCCCTGTCTGTCAGCAATACTGCTCGGCGGGGCGGCTGAATTGTTTTCTCAATTTGTCAGATAATAAGGAAAAAGAAAAGGAGTGAACCGGTTTGTCACTTTACAGCTATGTAATGAACCGCAACTGCACCCGCTCGGACAACAAGCGTGATGCAGGGCTTACCACACCCGACGATGTCGTCAGATACAACGGCATATCCTACGGCCCGCACAGAAAGTGGAATATCCTTGAGCTGTATGTGCCCAAGGAGGCGCAGAAGCCCCTGCCCCTGATTGTCAGCATCCACGGCGGCGGCTACGTCTACGGCACAATCAAAACCTACCAGTTCTACTGTATGTCGCTGGCACAGCGCGGTTTTGCCGTCATCAACTTCAACTACCGCCTTGCGCCTAAGTACAAATTCCCCGCCCCGCTTGAGGACACCAACGCTGTCATGCAGTGGGCTGCGGACAACGCGGAGCAGTACGGTCTGGACATGAACAACGTATTCATGGTGGGCGATTCCGCAGGCGCACAGCTTCTCAGTCAGTACGCGGCCATGTGGTCGGACAAGGAATATGCCAAGCTGTTTGGCATCACGCCCCCTGACTTCCGCCTTGCGGCTGTCGGACTCAACTGCGGTATGTATGACCTGCCCAGCCTTGTTACAGACAAGAGCATGAAGTATCTCAAAGCCGACTACCTCGGCAAAAATGCCCGCCCCGATGACCCCAGATACGACGTATTCGCCCACATCGGCGGCAGCTACCCGCCCGCCTACCTGCTCAGCTCCGAGGGTGACTTCCTCAGGGATAAGCTGCAGCCCATGCTGGAGCTGCTGCGCTCAAGAGGCATTGAGGCCGAGGGCAAGATATACGGCACAGCGGAGACCTACCACGTTTTCCACGTCAACCTCCGCGACCCCTACTTTGAGCAAGCCAACGCTGACCAGACTGACTTCTTTAAAAAGTATATCCGAGCATAGACAAAACAAGTGCCTGTACCTTGGCTTGGTACAGGCACTTTCTTTATTGATTCAGCAATTCTATTCAGCAACAAAGTGCAGCAGTCGGGAGCGGAAATCGCCGCTGATTTCCGTAACAGGGTAGCCCATATTCATCAGCGTGTTGCCGTAAAACACCTCACCGGTTTCCTCAAGGCGATATTTTCTGTCCGCGTCCAGCCCGGGGATACGCAGGCGCAGACTGCGCATATTTATGCGGTGGATGACCTGCACATAGGTAAACAGTGCCTCGCTCCTGTCCTTTGCCACAACGCCGTAGAAATCGTAGAGGCGGTTGTCGTTATAGGAGGCGACACGGTAGTAATCGCCGCTGCGCACAAGGTCGTTGTGCTTGTGATAGAGGGCAACCTGCCCGGGAATCATGTCCCTGTCCTCCTGAGAAATGCGGGTGATGTCCAGCTCATAGCCAAAGGTGCCCGCCAGAGCCACATGGCCTCTCGTTTCAAAGGGGGTGGTTCTTCCCACCGCGTGGTTGGGGCAGTCGGAAACGTGCGCACCCATGGTGGACAGCGGATATATCAGCGCAGTGCCCTCCTGTATGGCAAGGCGGTCGATGGCTTCGGTGTTATCGGAACACCAAATCTGCGGGCTGTAGTACAGCATACCCGGGTCATATCTTCCGCCACCGCTGGAGCAGTTTTCCAGCAGCAAATCGGGAAATTCCTCAAGCAGACGCTCCTGCAGCTCATATACGCCGAGGACACAGCGATGCAGAAGTTCACCCTTTCGCTCTTTTTCGAGGAATGCGCTGCCAAGGTCGCACAGGTGGCGGTTCATGTCCCACTTGACGTACTCGATGTTTGCGCTGCGCAGAATACCCGCAACGCTCTCGTACACATAGTCGATAACATCGCGCCTGCTCAGGTCAAGCACATACTGGTTGCGGGAAAGGCATGGCTCTCTGCCCGGCAGACGTATGACCCAGTCGGGGTGGGCTCGACACAGCTCGGAGTCCATGGAAACCATCTCCGGCTCAAACCATATACCGAACTTCATGCCCAGCTCGTTGACACGCCGCACAAGGCTGCCAATGCCGCCCTTCAGCTTGTTCTCATTGACCCACCAGTCACCCAAGCTGGAATTATCATCGTTGCGGCAGCCAAACCATCCGTCGTCCATCACAAGCATCTCGATGCCCGCCTGCTTTGCGGTGCGGGCAATATCCACCAGTTTGTCATCGTCAAAGTCGAAGTAGGTGGCTTCCCAGTTGTTTATCAGTATCGGACGCTTTTTGTCCCTGTATGGGCTTCTGATAAGGTGATTGCGGTAGAAATCATGGAAGGTGTGGGTCATTTTGTCAAGACCCTCCGCCGAGTACACCATCACAGCCTCGGGCGCAGTAAAGCTTTCGCCGGGTTGCAGCAGCCACGCAAAGTCCTGCGGGTTTATTCCCATCAGCACACGCAGGAAGTCAAACTGGTCCTTCTCCACCTGCGCGAGGAAGCAGCCGGAATAGACGAAGTTGAATGCGTAAACCTCGCCTGTGGTCTGGGAGGCATTGGGGCTGAGCAGGGCGATGAAAGGATGCTCCTGATGTGAAGAGCGTCCTCGGGTTGAGCCAACGCTTTGCTTGCCGTGACGAAGCTTCTGCCGCTCAATGTGCCTCTCCCTGCCCCACGAGCCATGCAGCGTCAGCAGGTCGTAGCCCGCATCGTCCATGTCCATGCACATCGACATTATCTTGGTCAGCCTGATGGGGCGGGTGGAATTATTCTCCACAACAACGCTGCGGGTGATGACATCGCTGTCCTCAAATACGGTGTAGAGCAGTTTTGCGTCAAGTCCCAGCACAGGGTCGTGGGTGGTTATCTCCAGCGTCATGCAGTCCTGCTCGTCGGCAAAGGAGGCAGGCAGCCCGGGCAGTTTGGGCTTGCCCCTGAATATGCGGTGGGAGCGGTAGAAAAACTCCGCGGCTGTGCCGCCGTCCTCATCAAGCACCGCAACCGCGCTCTCACGGAAGTCTCCCACGCCGTTTCCCGCAAACTCAAACTGGAAGCCATCGTGGAAAGCGGCACGCTCCCTGTTGTAGTCGCCCGGAATGAAGGGGTACTCCTTCTGCCGCGTAAAAATGCTCATCTCGGTGTCGGAAACAGGCGCGCCGTAGTGAACATGGCAGAGGAAGCCCTCCTTGTCCACCACCGCGATAATGTAGCTGCTGTTTTTGGTGTCCAGCCTGAATACGCGGCTGCTTTCGTCATATATAATATTCATTTATTGTATCTCCGATCATTAAAAATCTGAGCTGATTCATCAATTGCACTGTTTATGCTGTATATATTCTAATGCCGCCGGGGGAACATTTCAATATTATTTTTTGCATTGATTTTTCTATTCTCACCAAAACAAAGCACCCCTGCGCACCTAAAACCGGTCGCAGGGGCGTAGTTTATTCATTCAGGTCGTCAATCGCCTTATACCTCTTCAGAAGCAGTACGATGATGGGGATAATGACTATCTGCATCACGATGCCGGGCCATGAGGAAAGCACCGCACCGCCAAGGAACAGGGAAAGGGAAAACTCCGTATTGAACAGACCAAGCATGGCAAAGCGCACTGCGCCCCACACCAGTCTGCCGCCAACCATCGCAGTTATCAGCGAAAGGTACAGCGCCCACGGCTTCTTTGGCAGCCTGCGGTACATAATGCCCGATATTGCTCCGTAGGCGGCAAGCTCAAAGGCCATCGCCACAGCATCGGGGAAAAGCAGCGGCATACCGAATATCAGGCTGCGCATCAGCGGCGCAATCATGCCGACGACAATACCCCAGGGGGAGCCGCACAGCAGTCCGCACAGCAGCACAGGGTAATGCATCGGGCAGAGCATTCTGCCAATCTGCTTTATCTGTCCCGTCAGGAAAGGAAGCACCAGTGCCAGCGCAAGGAAAAGTGCAGAAAGCACCAGCTTTTTCGTGCGCTTTCTCATAACATCACCCCATTTTTCTATCTAGAATATTCTATAGGAATAATTATGTGCGAAAGGCTGTATTTTGTCAACAAAAAAATGAGGGCGCACACTGGGTGCGCCCATTTTTTATATTGCTAAAAATGTATGTTGATGTCGGTACTGTAGGGATTTATTTAGCGGCAACTGCCCTCCGCTGTTTATTCCTCCGGCTCGATGAGACCGTAGTTGCCGTCCTTTCTTCTGTAGACGACGTTGACGGCACCGGTGAAGCTGTTGCGGAACATGAAGAAGTCGTGCTCAAGCATATTCATCTGCATAATGGCTTCGTCAATCTCCATTGGGGTGACAGGATACTTCTTGCTGCGCACAATCTGGAACTCCTGCTCCTCCTCTTCCTCAACCTCTTCATATGCGGGCTCGGCGAGGATAAGTGCATCTATGCTGCCCTCCGAGCGGGTGCGCTCCAGACGGGTCTTGTTCTTGCGGATATGTCCTGCAAGATGCTCGATGGCGATGTCAAGAGCCTCGTCCATATCCTGACAGGTGTGCTCTGCACGATAAATATAGCTGCGGCTGCGCACGGTGATTTCCACCGTCTGACGATTCTTCTGCAGTGTAACGGTTACAGTGGCTTCCGCATCGTCGCCAAAGAAGCGATCGTACTTGGCAAGCTTTTTCTCAACACGCTCTTTAAAGGAATCCCGCAGATTGACTTTGCGACCGACAAATTTAATTTTCATGTTTTTATCTCCCTTCCATTGGATTGATTATATTATAACATATTTAACGAATAATGGAAGAGGTTTTAGAACATTTTATAAATTATTCATAAATTGCTATTGCATACCTCGTCATTCGTCAGTCTGCGCTGTTCAGCACAGGCTGACCGATTGCGTGCGGCAGGTACAGCCATACCATCACCCTGCCTTGCGCTATACCTCTCTTTTTCCGCTTATATACACCATTTCCGGCTTGCTCTCAAGGGAGATGGGGTCGCCTGAAAAGACCGAGAAGTCCGCGTCCTTTCCCACGCGCAGCGAGCCTATGCGGTCAAATACACCCAGCATCTTTGCCGGCACAGCGGTGATTGACATGAGTGCATCGTGCCTGCTCATGCCTTCCCGCACAGCGAGGGCGGCGGTAGCGGTCAGGTACTGCAGCGGGATAACAGGGTGGTCGGTGATGATGGCGGTATTTACGCCTGCGTTTGCAAGTATTCCCGGTGCCTTGGGCGTAAGTCCGCGCATCTCCGGCTTGGGGCGGTCGCACAGGAAGGGGCCTGCCATAACGCCCACACCCAGCTCTGCCAGTTTTTCGGCGCACAGGTGTCCCTCGGTGGCGTGTACTATGACGTATTTCAGCGAAAATTCTTCGGCAATGCGTATAGCGGTGAAGATGTCGTCGCGTCTGTGGGCATGGAAATGCACAGGCAGCTCACCGCGCACCACCGGCAGCAGTGCCTCCAGCTTCATGTCAAAATCGG
>SVPT01000071.1 GCA_015065695.1 Oscillospiraceae bacterium
TATTATTCCGTCAGGCGGCACAGACTGTCTGCGGAAGCTGCGCCCTTTCTGCCCACTGCTGGAATGGGGGCAGGGAGCGCACGACCGCACTGCTTTCTCTGCTGGAAAAGCCCCTGCGTGCTGACGGCTCTCTGACCCGCCTTAACGTGCCAAAGCCCTTCCGCGAGGGGTGCGCCCGCTGGGTGGAGCTGAGTGAAGAGGTGGCGCGGCGGTGGTCCTTCCATATGGCACGGGAGGGCGCACGGAGGCGCGTTGCGCAGGTGCGCTCGGTGGTGTCGGAGCAGCTTGGCGGCGTGGGAGAGCTTCTGGAAGGGCTTTCACGCAAGCTGGAAGCAAAGCAGGTGTGTGACGGTACAGCCGAAGAGATAACCGAGGAATTGCTGCAGTGGGGCTGCCGTCTGCACAGCGTGGAATGTACATCGGAGGGGGAAAACCGCATGGAGCTGCGGCTGCACATCGCCTCGTGGGAGGAGGGTGTCATGCAGCCGCAGGAAATCGCAGACCTGCTGAGCGACCTGCTCGGTCTGAAGCTGGAGGCGGAAGAGAATGACGATGCCGCACAGGCAGACTGCATCACCCTGCATAGCTGCCCCCAGTGGTCGGTCAGCTTTGGTGCGGCACAGCATACCCGCTCAGGCGAAAGCCTCTGCGGTGATTGCTACAGCGCCGCCGACCTGGGCGACAGGGCCGTGCTGCTGCTCAGTGACGGCATGGGCAGCGGCGGTCGTGCGGCAGTAGATGCTGCCATGACCTGCGGGTTGATGGAGCGTCTGCTGCGGGCAGGCTTTGGCACGCGGGGCGCATTGCGGGTGGTCAATTCCGCATTGCTGGTGCGTGCGGAGGACGAATCCCTCGCCACCTCCGACTGTGTCAGCGTTGACCTGTACACCGGCAAGGCGCACTTCAGCAAGGCGGGCGCGGTATGCTCCTTCCTGCGCAGAGGGGACGAAATAATCCCCATCGAGCTGCCTTCCCTGCCGCTGGGAATACTGCGTGAGGTGGACTGCGCGGAGCAGGAAATGCAGCTTGAAGAGGGTGACGTTGTGGTGCTGGTCAGTGACGGCGTGGGGGACATAGAGCAGTATAGCTGGCTGCGCAGTGAGCTGCTTGCCTATGACGGCAGCGAGCCTCGTATGCTTGCCCGCAACATCATCGCCGCCGCCGAAGCCAAGCGCAGTGACGAAGATGATGACATGACTGCACTGGTCTTTCAGGTGTCCTGCACTGAGTAATCAATCAGACAAAAACAGCCGCCGCCCGAAACTCATGTAATCGGACGGCGGCATTTTTTCGTTTTAGGTCAGCTTTCGCGTTTTCTGCACAGCTTTACCGCGGCATACTCCACCTTGCGGCACAGCGGCGCGGAGGGCTTGCGCAGGGTAATGTCAACGGTCTGCACCGTCGGGAATGTGGCAAACAGCGCATCGCACACCGCGCCCGCCGCCCGCTCGATCAGGTCGTAGCATTGGGCGGTCATGGTGTCGTAGGCAATGCGGCACACCTCGTCATAGTTGACGGTGTCCTCCAGCGCATCGCTGGCGGCAGCCCTGTCAAGGGGCAGACCGAGGGTAATATCAAGGTAAAAATACTGTCCGTCCCGCTTTTCCTCCGGCAGAACACCGTGGTGAGCAAAGACCTCCAGCCCTTGTATGATAATGCTGTCCATTGCGGATCAGTCAGCCAGCAGCTCCCTGACAGCCTGCTCAAGCTGGTCAAGGCGAGCCTCTGCAGCAGCCTCGCTGTCGGCAGCAGCGGTGAGGTAGAACTTGATCTTGGGCTCGGTGCCGGAGGGACGGGCAATCAGTGCGCTGTGGTCGTCCAGCACGAATTCAAGCACGTTGCTGTCGGGCAGGGTGATGGGGGTAACAGCACCGGTAGCGACGTCGGTGCGTACCTTGCGCAGATAGTCACAGGTGACGGCAACCTTTGCGCCTGCGATTTCAGCGGGGGCAGAGGTGCGCAGTCTGTCCATGATGGCGGCGATGTGCTTCATGCCGGCCTCGCCCTCGAACTCAGGGCTGAGCAGGCGGTGACGATACCAGCCGTAGGTCTCGTAGAGTCCGCGCATTACGTCCAGCAGAGACTTGCCCTGCAGCTTGTAGAAGGCGGCCATCTCGCAGATGAGCATGGAGGCAACAACGGCGTCCTTGTCGCGGGCGTGTATGCCGGAGAGGTAGCCGTAGCTTTCCTCGTAGCCCATGATAAAGCTCTCGGGGTGACCCTCCTGCTCAAGCTGGGTGACAATCTCACCGATGTACTTGAAGCCGGTGAGTACGCTGCGCAGCTCGCAGCCGTAATGCTCGGCAAGACGCTCGGCAAGTGCGCTGGTAACGATGGTCTTGACAGCCACGGGATGCTCGGGCATGGTGCCCTTTTCCTTGCGCTGGCTGAGCAGATAGTTGAGCATCATTGCGCCCACCTCGTTGCCGCTCATCAGTACATAGTCGTCACCCTCGCGCACTGCGATACCAACGCGGTCGCAGTCGGGGTCGGTGGCAAGCAGCAGGTCTGCGGGCACTTCCTTGGCAAGCTCCAGAGCGGCATCAAAGGCCTGACGGATTTCGGGATTGGGATAGGGGCAGCGGGGGAAGGTGCCGTCGGGCAGCTCCTGCTCGGGCACAACGGTCACGTCCTCAATGCCTGCCATGCGCAGAATAGCGCGGACGGGCTTGTTGCCTGCACCGCAGAGGGGGGTGTATATGACCTTCAGGCCTGCCTTGGCGCAGGCATCTGGGTTGAGGGATACGCTGCGTACAGCGGCGAGGAAGTCCTCCATAACGCTGTCGTCGATATATTCGATAGTGCCGGCGGCAAGCAGAGCGTCAAAGTCACCGCGCTTTACATCGTCAAAGATGTCAAGACCGCCCATGATAGCCTCTACATCATGTGCATCGTCGTCGGTCATCTGGTAGCCGTCAGGACCGTAGCACTTGAAGCCGTTGTACTTGCTGGGGTTGTGGCTGGCGGTGATAACAACGCCGGAGATGCAGCCCAGGCGGCGCACTGCGTAGCTGACGCAGGGGGTGGGAACAAGCTCCTTGTAGAGGTATGCCTTCACGCCGTTGGCGGCAAGCACAGCGGCAGTGGTGCGGGCGAAGAGGTCGGACTTGATGCGGGAATCGTAGCCGATGGCGACCGAGCCGCCGCCCTTCTTCTCAACCCACAGAGCAAGAGCCTGTGCCGCGAGACCGATGGTGTAGATGTTAAGCAGGTTGGAGCCTGCGCCGATAACTCCGCGCAGACCGCCGGTGCCAAAGGCAAGTGCCTTGTAGAAGCGGTCGTTGATGGCGGCTTCGTCGCCCTTGATGGCTTCAAGCTCGGCGAGCAGCTCGGGGTCGGTAATCTTACTGCACCAGAGGGAGTAAAGCTCGTTGACGTTCATATTCATTCTCCTATGCTTTATTTTGGAATGTTTCTGTCCTGCGCCGGGCAGAAAAGAAACAACAGCAACATTTATTATAAAGCATATGAACGGAATTTTCAATCCCGCAGGAAATTTTCAGTATTGCAAAGAATTTGCTCCTTTGAGCTGCCCGTCAACGCTTTCTTTTGCTGTAGTCACGGGCGATGGACTTGCTCCAGCCGGCGTCCAGCGGGGAATCCTCCCTGACACAGCTTGCCGCGCAGCACACCGCGTCATACACAACGGAGGTGCCCTCTGCGTCGGGCACATAGTTCACCGCACGCTCGGGTGCAATGCCGATGTGCCGCGCTGTTTCAACCGCGTCGATGTTTGCGCCGATGAAGAGAAATTCCCAGCCCCGCTCTGCCTTGTACTGCTCAATCATGCCCTTGACCTGCTCGCTGGTGTACAGTCTGCTGGAGTTTTCCATGCCGTCGGTGGTGATGACAAAGAGGGTGTGGGCGGGCACGTCCTCGGGGCGAATGTACCTGTGTACGCCGGAGATATGCTCAATGGCAGAGCCTATCGCGTCAATGAGGGCGGTGCCGCCACTGGCAACATAGTCGCGGTCGGTCATCACGGGCACATTGCCGAGGGGGATGCGGTCGTGCAGACGCACCGACTCGTAATTGAAAAGGACGGTGGTGACAAAGCATTCACCCTCCTCCTGCTTCTGCTTGTCAATAAGGGAGTTGAAGCCGCCGATGGTGTCGTTGGTAAGGGCTGCCATGGAGCCGCTGCGGTCGATGATAAATACCAGCTCAGTGATGCTCTTTTTCATTGATACATTCCTCCGATAAAATTAATGTGACTGCCCGGCTCTCTTTCAAGCCTTGCAGTCACATTATACCGTCAGAAAAACATATTTTGGTCGCCTGCCATGCGACACTTTTCGCAGGGGAATTACAGGCTGCCCAGCAGTGTCTGGTCGTAGACAAACAGAGCCTCGTTGATGTCGCAGATGTTGTAGCTGCCCTTTTTGATGAAGTATTCCACAATGATGTCAAATCTGCTGCTGTGGGAGAGGGCAAAGCCCGCCGACTGCAGCATCGCCTTGGTTTCCTCAAGGGAAAGCTCCAGCGCAACTGCAAAGGCAAGTACGGTCGCCTTGCTGGGGCGGTAGTTTTCGTCGCTGCGTATCTTGGAGAAAAGCCTGCGGTCGATATTCGCCTTCCTGTAGCACTGCGCGTCGGTCATGCCGCTGCGGTCTATCAGGCGCAGCAGCATACGGGAAAAGCTCTCGTCCATCTGCTCAAGCTGTCGGTCGATGTCGGGTATGGAGGGCGCGGCACAGGCGTAGTCCTGCGCGGGGGCAGCGCACACTGCCTCAAAGGGCATTTCCGCGTCGTCGCGGGAAACGCCTCCCGAAAAGTGGGAAATCATCGGCTTCTTCCTCGGGAAGATAACCTGACCCGCTGCCTTCGGCGCAGCATCAGGGAAGCTGCCGATGTATTCCGCAAGCCCCTCGGCATCACCCGCCAGAAGCGCAGGCTCAATGGCATCGAATATCGTCAGGTAAACGGTCATGTCGCTGTCCGCAAGGTGCTTCGCAATGGAGTCAACGGCAACGTGCAGTGCCTCTCCCTTGGGGTAGCCGTATACACCCGCCGAAATCAGCGGAAAAGCCACAGTGCCGCAGCCATGTTTTTCAGCCAGCTGCAGCGACTGGCGGTAGCAGGAGCGCAGCAGTGCTTCCTCGCCGCAGTCACCGCCCCGCCACTTGGGGCCGACAGTGTGTATGACGTGCTTGCATGGCAGATTGTAGCCCTTGGTGATCTTCGCCTCGCCGGTGTCGCACCCGCGCAGACCGATGCATTCCTGAAGAAGCTGCGGGCCTGCGGCGCGGTGAATAGCGCCGTCAACCCCGCCGCCGCCCATCAGTGAGCTGTTGGCGGCGTTGACAATGGCATCCACAGCCATTTTTGTAATATCCTGACGGACAATGTAGAGCGGCATGAGGTCACCTCCCTGTCGGCAGTGTAATCAGTCGGTCAGGCCTTGGGATTTGCGCTGGGGGCAAACTTCCTTACCAGCAGACTGATGACGTAGATGGCAGCGATGGGGCCCACTATCGCAAGGAAGTTTATGGAGGAAGTGTTCAGCTCGCCCGCATCGCCCACATAGTTTTCGGAGGACTGATAAAGCAGCTTCTCGCCGTCAGCGTTTGCGGCGTACAGCTTCTTGTATGCCTTGCCGTTTTCAAAGATGAAATTGGAGCAGCTTCCGCAGCCGGTGCGTTTTTCGTTCAGGGTGTAGGTAGTGCCGCCCACATTTCTCTGCTGTGCCATGACGATGTTGTTCCAGTAGTTGCGTGCCTTGCTGGTGATTCTGTATACGCCGATAAGCTTGCAGTTGTCGTCAAAGATGTAAGCGGAGCTCATGGATTTGGACATCAGCGCAACATTCTCGCCCGCCCACAGCACGCCGTATTCGCCGCTGTAGTCAAAGGTGGCGGAATAGCTGTAGTTGTTCTCCGCGTCGTACACCACAAGACGGCGCTCATCGGTGACAATGGCAAGCTTTCCGCTTTCCGATACGTCAAAGCCGATGATAAAGGCATTCTCAGCGGGTGCATCGCTTTCGCTGGTCAGGGTGACGTAGTAGGAAATCTCCTCCACCTTGGCTGGGTCGCAGGCGTAGTATTGGGTCTCAATACTCAGACCGTGCCCAAGCTCAGGCACAGCAATGTCGCTGGGGCTGACGTCGCTGACGGAAACATTGAAGATGTTGGAAATCAGCAGGCAGATAAGCATGAGAATTTTCATTTTTATGTCTCTCCGTTCGATTAATTATGTGTCGAATTATTATGTATCGGTATGCTCAGCGGGGCATCAGCCCAGCGTTTTCATATATTCAAGCTCCATGGAAAACACCTCGTCAATGGGTATCAGCTTTGCGGAAAAGCCGTCCTTGCTTTCCCTTGACCACAGGGGCGGGTAGAAGCTGAGACCCTGCGCGGGAGTGATGTCCCTGACAAGCTCCTGCCAGCCCTCCCAGCGGAAGTCCTGATAGAAGCCGCCCAGTGCCTCGGCATCGGTACACACCATGATAAACTGACCGAGGGAGATTTCCAGATTCTCCCATTGCAGCGTGTCGGGGGCGAAATACTGTATCTCACCGCCCTCACCGATGGCGAAAAGCCCTCCCGCAATATCCTCTGCGATGATGGGAAAGGCAAACTCCGCAAGAGCGTTGTTCCTTTCCGCAAAGTCGTATGTGCCCGAGCCGTACAGCCTCAGCCATTTGTCAACCACAACACCGCCTGTGCCCAGTATCAGCGCACCCAGCAGTGTGCTGTCGTCAAGGCTGTATCGGGAGGCGTTGCGCTCTGCGGCTTCGCTGTCGGCAGGGAGCATTTCAACAGAGGTGGAAGCCTCGCTGAATACCTTTTTCAGCGTGTCCATGTTGCCTGTACTCATTGTCAGTGTACTCCTTATAGTCACAGATAAGGCGCATCAGCCGTGCCGCAGTCCCTTGGGGTATTTGTTCTTCAGTGCGCCGTCGGTGCATTTGCCAAAGCCGCAAATCACGCCGCCGCAGGCAACGGCACACCAGCCGTTTTGCTGCCCCTCAACGTCAAGCTGCTCGCCGCGCAGAAAGGCAGAAAGCAGCGGGCTGTCCGGCTCAAGATTGCGGATATTCCTGCACTGTCGCGGCTGCATGGCGCAGAAAAGCGCATGGGCAGGCTCTATGCGGCAGCTTCGTCCGCTGCGCTTGACCGTGCCGACGTGTACGCCGCCGCGCACCACAGGCAGACCGCCGCTGCCAAACCAGCCCTCCGGCAGGAGAAAAAGCTGGTCGCCTGCAATGGTCAGACGGTCGGCAATGTTGTCAGGAAGTCCTGTGAAGCATTCCTCAAAAAGTGCCATGGTCTGCTTAAGCACATCTGCAGGGGGCGGGGAGGGGGCAGCGGCAGTACCTCTTCGGCTTACGGAAGAGGCATCGCCCCGCCTGCGCATACGGACAACGAAGTGACCCTCGCCGCCGTCCATGGGGTATATGCGCCGCGCAAGTGTGGTGTCATAGCGGTCGTCAACCGAAAGACCGCTGCTGCCGAACTGTTCGGCAATTGGCTCAATGTAAAAGTCCTCGTGCCGCTCAAGGAAGGAAACAACGGTCTGCTCGTTTTCCTCGGGGGCAAAGGTGCAGGTGGAATAGACCAGCACACCGCCCTCGGCAACGCAGCGTGCCGCGCTGTCCAGAATACCCGCCTGACGTGCCGCACAGGTGCGCACGTGCTCGGGCGACCATTCGGAGATGGCGACAGGGTCACGGCGGAACATTCCCTCGCCGGAGCAGGGTGCGTCCACCAGTACCCTGTCAAAGCAGCCCTCCAGCGCATCGGCAATGCGGTCGGGGTGCAGTGAGGAAACCACCGTGTTGCGCAGTCCCAGCCGCTCGATGTTGGAAAGCAGGGGTTGGGTGCGGCTGCGCACATATTCGTTTGCCCACAGCAGACCGGTGTTGCCCATGCGGGCAGCGGTCTGGGTGGTCTTTCCGCCCGGTGCGGCGCACATATCAAGCACCCGCTCGCCGGGCTGCGGGTCAAGGGCAGTGACCGCCGACATGGCGGCAGGCTCCTGCATATAGTATGCGCCCGCGTGGTGCCATGGCGAAAGCCCGGGGTGGGCATCGGGGTCGGTCACACGGAAGCCCTCCCGCGCAAAGGGCACAGGCTCCAGCGGCAGCCCCAGCAGCGCGCTCAGTGCGCCGCTGCCGTCAAGGGGCAGCTTAAGTGTGTTTATACGCAGACCGCGCTCGTTCGGGCGGTCGTAACACGCGAGAAATTCATCAAACCGCTCACCCAGCAGTCCGCGCATACGCAGCAGAAAGCTCTCCGGCAGCTCCATCAGGCACCCCCCCTTTGTCATAAAAATGTAATTTTCCGGTAAACAGCATCAAATGAATAAACAGCACTCCAAAGGCAATAATAACGAATGAAAGGGGTGATTTCAAATGAGCAACCAGAACAATCAGAACAGCAGAAACCAGAACAGCAACCAGAACAACCAGAACAACAATCAGAATAGCCAGAACAGCAGAAATCAGAACAGCCAGAACAACAGCCAGAACAGCCAGTACCAGAAGTAACCTGACTTCATTGTGATAAGTTGTCAGATGCCGGATGCAAAGCGCGTCCGGCATCGTTCATTTGCGATGATAGGTGCGGATTATTCCAATCCGTTCTGCAGCAGCGCGGCAGTAAGGGTGTTGCGCATCAGCATGGCGATGGTCATGGGGCCTACGCCGCCGGGAACGGGAGTGATGGCAGAGCATTTGGGTGCAACTGCGTCGAAGTCCACGTCACCGCACAGCTTGCCGTTTTCGTCACGGTTCATGCCCACGTCGATGACCACTGCGCCTTCCTTGACCATGTCGGGGGTGACAAACTTGGCTTTGCCCACTGCGGCAACCAGTATGTCCGCCCTGCGGGTGACCTCAGCAAGGTCGCGGGTGCGGCTGTGGCAGATGGTGACAGTGCCGTTTTCGTGCAGCAGCAGCATAGCCATGGGCTTGCCGACGATGTTGCTGCGTCCGATGACGACACATTCCTTACCGGAAACCTCAATGCCGGTGGAGTGAATCAGCTCCATAACGCCGGCGGGGGTGCAGGGCAGGAAGCTGTATTCGCCCAGCATGATGCGTCCCACGTTGGAGGCGTGGAAGGCGTCAACGTCCTTGATGGGGGCGATGGATTCGATAACCGCCTTGTCGTCCAGACCCTTGGGCAGGGGAAGCTGGCACAGGATTCCGTTGATGTCGCTGCGTGCGTTGAGGCACTTGATAAGAGCCAGCAGCTCGTCCTGTGTGGTGGTGGCGGGCAGAGCGTGCTCCTCGGAGTAGAAGCCAACCTCGGCGCAGGCCTTCTTCTTGTTGTTTACATAAACTCTGGAAGCGGGGTCGTCACCGACGATGATGACCGCAAGACCGGGGGTGATGCCGCGCTGCTTGAGGGCGGCAGTCTGTTCGGCAACCTCGGCGCGAACCTTTGCGGAGATGGCTTTTCCGTCAATAATCTGAGGCATGGTAATCAATCCTTTTCAGTTTTTTCTTTTTTCTGTAAAACCCTGTTGGGGTAATTGGCAGTGTATGGTTATGTAGCGAGGGGGATAATCAGTTTTCGGCTTCCTCGCTCTCCTCGGCGGGTGCAGCTTCCTCGCTCTCCTCGGCGGGAGCGGTTTCCTCGCTTTCCTCAGAGGCGGCGGCTTCGGGAAGTTCAGCAGTTTCTTCGCTTCCCTCAACGGCAGCGGTTTCCTCACCCTGTGCGTCGGCGCGCTGGAAAAGCTTGCCCCTGAAGCCCAGAATGAGCAGCGGCACAGTGACCACCACGCATACCACAGCCAGAAGCTGGGAAACGCGGATAACACCGTCAATCAGCCACAGGCTGTCGGTGCGCAGACCCTCTATCCAGCCGCGTCCGAGACCGTACCACAGCAGGTACATGAGGAAAAGCTGACCTTTGAACTTGTAGAACTTCTTGCCGATGAAGTGCAGGGCGATGAAACCCGCAAAGCACCACAGCGATTCATAGAGGAAGCAGGGGTGTACCGGCACGTTGCCGGTGTTGATGCTCTGCATACCCCAGGGCAGGTCGGTGGGACCGCCGAAGGCCTCCTGATTGGCAAAGTTGCCCCAGCGGCCGATGGCCTGTCCCAGCAGGAACCCGATGCCGGTGATGTCAAACATGGCCATGACGTTGACCTTGTTGACGCGGCAGGCAATCCAGCCGGAAACAAAGGCAGCGATAACGCCGCCGTATATCGCCATGCCGCCGTCGCGTATGTTGATTACATCCCAGAAGGTGTCAAAGGCGGAGAGATTGAACAGCACATAGTAGGCTCTCGCGCCGAGAAGGGCGAAGAAAACGCCGGTGATGATGACGTTTATCATGGGGTCGTCCTTGATGCCGAAACGCTTGCAGGTCTTAAAGGCGTACAGCACCGCCAGCAGCATACCTGTCGCAATGATAACGGCGTACCAGTAAAGGCTGAAATTGCCGATGCGGAGGGCTACGTTGTCAATGGTGAATTCCCAGCCCAGACCGGGAAATTCGACCTCCATCGGGAAATGTGAACGCATTGTATGTCACTCCTTGTTTTGTTTTCGGGGCAGTGCTTCAAGCATTGGGACGGACGATGGAAAGGGTGTGGCGGGAGGCGTCCAGACGGCGGGAGAGCAGTGCCTCCGCGTCTGCCTTGGTAGCCATAGCAGCCGCATCAATCATGTCGTAGGGGTTGATGCCGTCGATGAACATTCCGCTCATCAGCGAGGCGATGTCGTCGTTGTCGCTGGTGCTGCGGATAAGCGATGCATACTTTGCACGGCGTGCGCACTCAAATTGCTCGTCGTCCAGACCCTCTGTGCGTATGCGCTCAATCTCGGCGATAATCTCATCACGCACCCGCTCAGGCTGTGCGGATTCACCGCCGAATATCGAACATTGCGCGCCGCGTATGGAGTAATACTCAATGGAGAAGGTGTTGTTGATGATGCCTTCATTGAGCATACGCTCAAAGAGGGGAGTGGTGCTGCCGGCAATGGCCCGCAGGAGAATGCTGGTCAGTACATAGTCCTTTGCGTCAATCTGCTCGGCAGTGTCCTTGAAGCCAAGCTGGAAGAGGGTGGTGCCGGTGTCCATGCGCCGCTCGACAAGGGCTGTCGCAACCTCGTCAGGCTCATTGAAGGGTACCGTCTGTGCGGGCTTGGCTGTGGAGGGCTTGAGCAGTCTGTCGGCAAGGTCAAGCACCGTTTCGGGCTGCACGTTGCCCGCAACAGCCAGCACCATGTTTTCCGGGTGGTAGAATGCGTTGTAGCAGGTGTACAGCGTGTCGGCGGTAATCTGCGCAATGGAGCTTACCGAGCCGCCGATGTCGGTGCGAATGGGGTGGCTGGAGTACATGGCTTTCAGCAGGTTGAGAAGCACCTGCCACTCGGGGTCGTCCTCGTACATACGCAGCTCCTGCCCGATGATGCCCTGCTCCTTCTGCACCGTTTCCTCGGTGAAGTAGGGGGACTGGACAAAGTCCAGCAGAATCTCAAATGCCTGCTCAAAGTTGGCGGCGGTGGTGAAGATATATCTTGTGGAGTCGTAGGAGGTGTAGGCGTTGGCGGAAGCACCGGTCTTGGCGTAACGCTCAAATGCGCCGCAGTCCTCGTTTTCAAAGAGCTTGTGCTCCAGGAAGTGCGCAACGCCTGCGGGGGTGGTTATGACCTCGCCGTCCTCAAAGCAGAAGCGGTCGTCAATGGAGCCGTACCGTGCGGCAAAGGAGGCGTGTACCTCCTTGCTTCTGGGGTTGGGGAAGACGTAGATGTGTACGCCGGTGCTGTGCTTGTGATAGAAAAAGCTCTCGTTTAAGCGTTCGCTGTGAAATTCGGTAAAGCGGTTCATTGTGCGTCCTCCTGTCCCTGCGCATCTCCCCGCAGAATGTAAACGGTGTCCAGCTCCATCTGAGCGGCCAGAGCGGCAATCTGCTCCGGAGTAACCTCAGCGGCCATGCGCGCTGCCTGCTCTGGGGAGATGTCATACTCGGGCAGCAGTGAGGAATACCATGCGATAAGCGAGCCTGCCGATTCGCCTGCCATTGCGCAGCTGTTGGCGTAGCTGAGGCGTGCCGCGGTAATCTCCTCCTCGGTCAGCTTGCCGTCGGCAATCCAGCGGCACTGACGGAGGATTTCCTCCTTGGCTTCCTCCAGCTTGCCGGTCTCCAGACCGGAATAGATAAGCATACAGTTCTTGCTGCGGCTGTAGGTGGAGCCGCAGTAGTAGCAAAGGCTGAGCTGCTCGCGCACAGTGTTGAAAAGTCGGCTGCTTGTGTCGCCGCCGAGGCAGCGGGAGAACATCTGTGCAATATAGTTGAAGTCGTCAGGCTCGGGCAGACTGAAGGAAAGGCACATCTTGGACTGCACCGCATCTGCCGGCTCGATAACCTCGTTGACGCTGCCGCGCCGCTCGATGGAGGTGTTGGCTGCGATGGGGCTGTAGTGCCGCTCGATGCCCGAAAGTGCCTGAGAGAGCAGACCGCGTACAGCTCGGAAATCCATGTCACCCACCGCGATTACGCAGATGCGCGCACGGGAGAGCAGGTCACGCCAGGCGGCGGTAACGCTCTCGGGGGTGATGGCGTCAATGGTCTCCATTGTGCCGAGGGGGTCAAGACCGGCGGGCTGACCCTTGAAGGTTTCCTCAAGGCAGCGGTCAAGGGAGTACATCAGCTTGTCGTTGCGCTGGGATTCAAGCTGCTCCCTCAGCAGACGTTTCTCCATCTCCACCTCTGCGGCAGGGAAGAGACCGTTTTCCAGCGCAGGGCGCATCAGCACGCGGCACAGCAGGTCGGTGCATTGCATGGAAAGGCTGATTCTCTCAAGGGAGAAGCGGTCGGAAAGGGTGGTGACCTCCAGCCAGAGCTGCTGCTGGTCGCCGTGGCGGCTGACGCTGCCGTTGATGCTTGCGCCGTACAGCATGGCAAGCTGCTTTTTCATTGCGGTGCGGGTGGGATACTCCTCGCAGCTGCGGCTGAGCAGCTTGATGGCGGCGGCTCTGTCGGAAGCGTGCTCCGCCTCCATCGGCATGGTCAGCGTAATGCGAATCTTGGAGGTCTTGTAGCGGTCGGAGGGTATTGCCCGCCAGACCATGCCCTCGCCCAGTATATTCTCCGGCAGTGTGTCGGCGTTGATGTCAGTCATTGGTTTCCTCCTTGGTCGGTAAGTATTTCGTTGTGTGTCGGTAAACCGATGTCGTTCCTCTTATCAGGCTGTAAATAAGCTATAATAATGTATTATAACACAGACACGCAGCTAATAAAAGTTATTTTAACAATTAAGTATGCCATTCATATGAACTTTCGGTGCTGTGCGCGGTTAATGGGCAGCTTCGTGCCTCTCTTTACTGGTTGTCCTTGCGCACAGCCTTGTAGCCCAGTCCGCGCACAGTCACAATCTCAAAGGCGTCGCAGTGCTCGTAGCGTTCACGCAGGCGGCGAATGTGTACGTCCACCGTCCGCTCGTCCACATCATGCTCCATGCCCCATATCTCGTCCATAAGCTGTCGGCGGGTGAAGATGACATTGGGGTAGGAGAGCAGC
>SVPT01000072.1 GCA_015065695.1 Oscillospiraceae bacterium
AGGTATATATTGATGCGGTGCGCGACCTGCAGGCATATGCGGGGCTGCAGCAGGACGGCATAACAGGAGTGCAGACATGGCGCGCGCTTTACAATATATACCTTGGCATCATCACCTCCGGTGCGGAGCTGGAGGGCGGCGTGGAGCTGTTCCCCGGCGATGTACTGGCTCTCGGCTCGGAGGGCGAGGACGTGCGCACCATACAGAGCTACCTCTCTGCCATAGCCGACGCAGTGCCCTCTGTGCCGAAAATCGCTGTGGACGGACGCTACGGACAGCAGACCGCCAACGCGGTCAGCACAATACAGCGGCTGTTCGGTCTGGAGGAAAATGGCGTTGTGGGTGTACTCACATGGGATGCTATAGCTTCGCTGTATTCCGACATTGTCGTCGGCACAAACACACGGGAGGGGCAGTTTGGCTATATTCTGCCCGCAACCGATGCATAACAAGGAGGCTGATGCACATATGCAGAACATAAATGCCAACCCAAACGGCGCGGTGCAGGATCGTCTGTCCTTTGACGAAAAGACCCGCACAGCCGAGCTGCAGGGCTATCTGCGCCGCATATCGCAGGAGACTGCTGACATTCCCCTTATCGCCATTGACGGCATATACGGACCGGAAACCAGAGATGCCGTTGCCGCCTTTCAGGAGGTGTACGGTCTGCCTGTAACCGGCACTGTAGACAACCGAACATGGTATGCCATTGTGGACGAATTTCTGCACATTGAAGGCTCCCGCGCACCTGTTGCCACAATACGCGGCTTCCGCGACGACATGGCAATATTCACCGTCGGCAGCAGAGGCGAAACGGTGGCACTGGTTCAGCTTATGCTCAACGTCATTGCCAGCCGATACAGTAACTTCAGCCCCATACCCTCGGACGGCAGGTATGATGAACGCACCTCTGCCGCTGTGGGCAGGTTTCAGCAGCTTTCCCGCCTGCCCGTCACAGGGGACGTGGATAAGCGCACATGGAATGCCATTGTCAACCACTACAACACGCTGCGCTGAATAAACCTTCTGTTCTCTGTCCAAAATATCCCTGAAAATCATTCGGGAGGGCACCGAATGGGTCGGTGACTTGTTCGGTGCCCCCTCAGGACAGGGGGCTTATTCTATGAACACCGGTGGTGCGCCGCTGTGGCTGGCACTGGAGAGCGTGCCCGCTCAATACCCTTGGGCGGCAGAGGACATTGAATGTGGCGTATGCGTTGTGGGCGGGGGCATAACAGGAGTGCTGTGTGCCCTGCGGCTGGCTGAACAGGGCGAGGACGTGGTACTTATCACCGCAGGTCAGCTTGCCTCCGGCTCAACCGCCGCGGCAATGCCCTGCGTGCAGTACGACAGCGGCTTTACCCTGCGGCAGCTTACGCGCAAGGTTGGGCGGGACATGGCCATTGCCATGCTGGAGATGGGCAGCGAAGCCCTTGACGAGCTGGAGGAGTTATGCTCCGCGCTGGACGGCGACTGCGGCTTTGCACGGCGGGACGCTTTCCTCTTTACGGACGATGACAACGAGCTGGACATGATAGGCAGGGAGTTTATCGAGCGCCGCCGCGCGGGATTTGACTGCAGCTTCATCACCCGCTCAGCAGCCCGCGATGTCTTTGCCTTTGACGTATCAGGGGGTATTATGACCAAGGGGCAGGCTGCGGAGGTTGACCCCTATCGCCTTGCCCACCTGTGCGCCGCACGCGCTGTGCTGCTTGGCGCGCGGATATATGAAAACACAGAGGCACTGCGCATCGACCACGACCCCAAGGAAGGACGCTCGGCAATTGCCCTCTCCACCTACCGCACCGTCAGGGCAAAGCAGGTGGTTGTGGCAACAGGCGGCGCGTGTGCCGATATGCTGGACGGCATGGCTGCGCCCCGCACCCTCTTTACGGTACTCAGCCGCAGCCAGAGAAGGCTCACCGGCTGGCCCGGGCGGTGCGTTATACGCAGCTTTTCCTCCCCGTATGTCACCTTTACTGCCACCTCTGACAACCGCATCTGCGCGGGAGGTATGCCCACTGCGGCGGTGGACGAAAACTCCCGCCTGTACGGTGTGCTGCCCCTGCCCGGGCTGCACAACCGCCGCTTCCGTCAGCTTGAGGCGGGCGCGCAGTATATGTTCCCCAATACCGACACGCAGGGCTTTGAGTATGCCCGCGCCTGCCGCTCCTACGGCAGTGCCGACGGTCTGCCCATTGTGGGCGCCGCGCCCGACTGCCCCGACTGCTGGTTTGCCGCGTGCAGCGGCACAGGCAGCGTGCTGCTGAGCGAGGCGGCTTCCAGAGTTATCGCAGACCTGTGCGCAGGGCGGGAAAGCCGCTACGCTCCGCTGTTTACACCCGAGCGGCGTTCACTGCGCTGATGGCATTTGTTTCCAGTTTGTTCATCAAACAGCCTGTTGGAAATAAATTGTTTATTACTTTGGCACAAAATCGTAACCGCTATGACACGAAAGCATAATATCTGTCTGTTATTATGTCATCAGCAAAGAGAAAGCGAGGTGATACGCCGGCAAAGGCAACACACACCACCGCCGGAAAGGAGCTGATGACGCACAGGGCGGGCTGTTGCTGCGGCACAAAAATGTATCAGCACGGCATCATGCCGAAAGACACAGTTTTATACTGTTATGATAGATTGATGGAGTTTCATAATTGATATTATGCAAGACCGAAGTTATGAATTCGTACAGATAGATAGTTTAACGGACAATTTTACCTCCCCATAATATTCACAGGCGAAAGACAAATTATTTTTTCACAGGTTAATCTATAGTATTAAATCAAAGCAGTACCCCTCCTCAATACTCACTTACTACTCACTTACTCAACTGCACATTCGCCGGATGGACGGAATACCGGTCCGGCGGATGGGGCAGACTATTTTTTTGTCACGATATTCCTTGTAACTTATCTACTATCTTCCCCAACATAAATTTACATACTTCCATCAATTAAATATCTTGTAATTGTCTACAATATATTGTATAATTATGTGTATGTGTGAAATTTTGCGTGTTAACGCAAGGGAGGTATGCCGATGATCGGCAGCTACATAAGAATAACGGTTGACCCGGTTTTTGCCGAGCAGCAGGAGACCGCTGCGCCCGGGGTAATGCGCGTTATACGCGGCACAGCCTGCGAGCTGGGTTCCTTTGGGAGACCTGCGGGAAAGGTTTATATTTTCAGCACCATCAACCTGCGAGGCATCGTCAAGCTGCGCGTTGCGGCAGAGATGACCGACAAGAACACCCACGAGATAAGCTACATTGCCTGCCCCGACCGTGTTGTGGTCTTTGAGCCGCAGATACGGGAGATGCTGGCAGACACCGTTCCTTCGGACAGCTACACGCTGGTCTGCCTTAACGAAAAATCCTGCGGCGCGGTGATTTTCCGTCGGCGCAGCGGCAATCTGGAATTTCTGCTTGTAAAGAACAAGCGCGGCGGCAACTGGGGCTTCCCCAAGGGTCACATAGAGAAGGGCGAGGACGAATACGCCACCGCTCACCGTGAGGTACTGGAGGAAACCGGTCTTGACGTCAGCTTTGTCGAGGGCTTCCGTGCCATAAGCGAATACCACCCCCGCGGGCGCATATTCAAGCAGGTGGTGTTCTTCCTCTCCGAGATGCCCGAGGGCGGCGAGGTTGTGCCTCAGCAGTGCGAAATCGACCGCTTTATCTGGGCTGACTACGGACTGGCGATGCGCACCTTCCGCTTCAACAACGACCGCTCGGTGCTGACACAGGCACGCGATTGGCTTCGCTCCATGTAGGACAGGCTTCTGCATGATGCGGGATGCTTACTGCTCCCTGATATGACGAAAACAGACCCTTCGGTGTATGCCGCAGGGTCTGTCTGTTTTTCTGCCGAAAAGCATTACGCGCCTGCACTACGCAAGGAAGTGCAGGCGCAAGTTTTTTGTGTAAGTGTTTATCGCTTGGTCTGTGCCTCAACAAGGCTGCCGCCGCAGTAAATCTGGCGGAGCTTGGGCTTCTCTATCTTACCTGTGGGGTTGCGGGGTACTTCGGCAAAGATGATGCGGCGGGGACGCTTGTATCTGGGCATACCCTTGCAGAAATCTTCTATCTGTGCCTCAGTGCAGGTGTGGTCGGGCTTCAGCTCGATGATGGCGGCGACGATTTCGCCCAGACGCTCGTCGGGCAGACCGATGACCGCTACGTCCTTGATGGCGTTGTGGGCACGGAGGAAGTCCTCTATCTGTACGGGGTAGATGTTCTCACCGCCGCTGATGATAACGTCCTTCTTTCGGTCAACGAGGAAGATGAAGCCGTCCTCGTCCTCCTGAGCCATATCGCCTGTGAAGAGCCAGCCGTCACGCAGCACTGCGTTGGTGGCCTTTTCATCATTATAGTAGCACTTCATTACGCCTGCGCCGCGCACTGCCAGCTCGCCTACCTCGCCACGGGCAACGGGCTTGCCGTTTTCATCGGCTATCATGACCTCCCAGCCGAAACCTGCCTTGCCGATAGCACCCACCTTATGGATATTCTCCACACCCAGATGGACACAGCCGGGGCCGATGGACTCGCTGAGGCCGTAGTTGGTATCATACTGATGGTTGGGGAACAGGGCTCTCCAACGCTTGACAAGGCTTGGGGGCACAGGCTGTGCGCCTATGTGCATAAGCCGCCACTGGTCGAGGGTGAAGTTTTCCAGCTCCACATCGCCTCGGTCGATGGCATCGAGAATATCCTGCGCCCAAGGCACAAGCAGCCACACGATGGTGCAGTGCTCCTCGGAGACCGCCTTGAGTATCCAGCGGGGCTTTGTGCCGCGAAGCAGCACTGCGCGGCTGCCCGCAAGCAGACTGCCGAACCAGTGCATCTTCGCGCCGGTGTGGTACAGCGGCGGTATACACAGGAAGCAGTCGTCCCTCTGCTGACCGTGATGGTTCTGCTCCACTGCGGCGGAGTGCATCAGGGAAGCGTGGTCGTGGAGAATAGCCTTGGGGAAGCCGGTGGTGCCTGAAGAGAAATAGATGGCAGCCATTTCCTCATCGGTGATGGGGATATTGGGATCCTTGCGGGTCATGTATGTAACCAGCTTGTCGTAGCTTTCGGCAAAGGTGGGGCAGTTTTCGCCCACATACAGACGCAGCGGCACATTGGGCATACGGTCGCTTATCTGCTCAACACGACCGATAAACTCCGGACCGAACACCAGCGCGTCCGATTCCGAAAGATCAAGGCAATACTTTATCTCCTCCGCATCGTAGCGGTAGTTCATGGGCACAACAATTGCGCCCGTCTTAAGCACACCGAAGTAGATGGGCAGCCATTCCAGACAGTTCATCAGCAGAATGGCGACCTTCTTGCCCTTGCCGATACCGCGGGAAAGCAGCAGGTTGGCAAAGCGGTTGGCACGGCACTCGAAGTCCATCCATGTTATCTCAGCGCGTCCGGGCTGTGCCTTGGTGGTTTCAACCAGCTCATAGTCACGCCATGTGCGGGCGTGCTTCTCCTGCTCCTCGGGATTTATCTCAACGAGGGCAACCTCGTCGCCGTAAAGCTCGGCATTGCGCCGAAGCAGATTAATTATTGGCATATGCTTTTATTTCTCCTCGGGTATTATTTTAGTCTTTTAAACCATTATAGCGCGATTTGCAAATTTTGCAATGGTTTTTTGCTTTAAACCACGAAATTATTTACTGTAACGGAATCGGTTACAGGCATTTAATCTCTGTTTACAACAAATAACTTGAAATCAGCTATGGTATGTTGTATCATATTTATGTATAACTATATACGCATTGGAGTTATGATATGAATTCTGTAATTCTTATCCCCTCGCTTAATCCCGATGAAAAACTCATCGACTATATAGACCGCCTTGCCGCCCACGGCTTTGACCGCATCATCGTTGTCAACGACGGAAGCTCCGCCGACTACGACAGCTTCTTTGAGCAGGCAGCCGCATACGATGCCTGCACTGTGCTCAGGCACGAGGTCAATCGGGGCAAGGGTGCTGCGCTCAAGACCGGTATGCGCTACTATCTTGAGAATTTTGCCGGCTGTGACGGCATAGTCACAGGTGACGCGGACGGACAGCATTCGCTGGAGGACACCGCAAAGCTGGCAGAGATGCTTGCGGCGGGTACCGATGCGCTCATTCTCGGCTCCCGTGACTTTAACAGCAAGAATGTGCCTCCCCGCAGCCGCTTCGGAAACAAGACCACCTCTACCGTATTCAAGCTGACCCACGGAAAGTGGCTGTCCGACACGCAGACCGGTCTGCGTGCCATTCCCGACAGGCTGGTAAAGCTGTTCTCTGAGATTGACGGCGAGCGTTACGAATACGAGATGAATATGCTCATCGAATGTGCCGACAGAGGCATACCCATCGAAGAGCAGACCATCGAAACCATCTATATTGATGACAACAGCGGCTCACACTTCCATGCGGTGCGTGATTCCATTCGCATTTACCGCATTATTCTCCGTGACATCTTCCGCTATCTGCTTTCCGGCTTGTTCTGCTTCCTGCTGGACATTGGAATATTCTGGCTGCTGGACAAGTTCCTTGCTCCGAGACTTTTCAGCGACGTAAGTGCCGCCAACTGGCTCGGGGTTGCCCTCTCCACCTTCGGTGCGGCGGGGGCTGCCCGTGTTTGTTCCTCCATCACCAACTTCATCATCAACAAGAAGCTGGTATTCCACAAGAAGGGCGGCACAGCAAAGAGTGCAGTCAAGTATGTGCTGCTGGTCATTGGCATATACCTCATGTCCTCCACCGCGGTTTCCGCGCTTCGTCTTGTTCTGCCCGGCATCAACGCTTCGCTGATCAAGATGATAGTGGACGCAATACTGGTTATTGTCAGCTTTACTCTGCAGCGCGTGTGGGTTTTCAAGAAGACCGACAAAGCAGACTGATCCGGCGCGTATTATCCCGCATCTTCATTCCATTTCATTATTTTTCATCGTCAACTTATATGCGTTTGCATACTATTTCATATATTTTCATTTTTGTGCGAAAGGAGAGGACAGGCTGCATCTGCCTGTCCAAAAAGAAAAATGGGTATTATTAAGGTAGCTGCACAGGCCATCGGCGGTATGCTTGCCGACACTTGGCTGGAAACCATCGAATGCCGCGACATGGATGACACTACAGTGTTCGCCCGCGGAACTGCTGTACGGGCAAATGACCCCCGCAACGGCAACAAGAAGGGCACCTCCGACACCGTTTCCAACGGCTCTATCATTCACGTTGGAGAGAACCAGTTCATGATTCTTGTAGACGGCGGCAAGATTGTTGACTACTCTGCCGAGCCCGGCTATTTCAAGGTAGACAACTCCTCCATGCCCTCCCTCTTCAATGGTCAGTTCGGCAAGGCACTGAAGGACATCTGGGAGCGCATCAAGTTTGGCGGCACTCCCTCCGGCGCACAGCGCGTTTTCTACATAAACCTGCAGGAAATCAAGGGCATTAAGTTCGGCACCCCCAACCCCCTCAACTACTTTGACACCTTCTACAACGCCGAGCTGTTTATCCGCGCCTTCGGTACCTATTCCCTGAAAATTACCAACCCGCTGCTCTTCTACGCTGAGGCTATTCCCCGCAGCAAGGACCGTGTTGACATCAACGACATCAACGAGCAGTATCTCTCCGAATTCCTCAACGCACTGCAGTCTGCCATGAGCCAGATGTCCGTTGACGGAATCCGCATCTCCCACGTTGCTTCCAAGGGCAGAGAGCTTTCCCAGTACATGAGCCAGGTACTCGACGAGGAATGGAAGAATATGCGCGGCATGGAGGTGCAGTCGGTCGGTATCTCCAGCATCTCCTACGACGAGGAATCTCAGGAGCTTATCAATATGCGCAACAAGGGCGCAATGATGGGCGACCCCAATATCCGCGAGGGCTATGTCCAGAGCACCGTTGCCGAGGGCATCAACGCCGCAGGCTCCAACTCCAATGGTGCGGCTCAGGCATTTATGGGCATGGGTATGGGTATGAACGCAGGCGGCAGCTTTATGGGCGCGGCATCCGCAAGCAATCAGGCTTCCATGCAGCAGCAGGCTGCGGCACAGCAGGCGGCACAGCCCCAGCCCGCAGCACCCAAGGCAGGCGGCTGGACCTGCGCCTGCGGCACTGTCAACAGCGGCAAGTTCTGCTCCGAATGCGGCGCCGCAAAGCCCGCTGCAGAGGGCTGGACCTGCTCCTGCGGCACTGTGAACACCGGCAAGTTCTGCTCCGAGTGTGGTGCAGCCAAGCCCGCCGGCAAGGTAACCTGCCCCCAGTGCGGCAAGCAGTTTGACAGCGCACCCAAGTTCTGCGACGAGTGCGGTCATAAGTTCTGATTTTTTTCGGGAGGCACTCACCGCAGTGCCTCCCACCTACATAAAACCTTTTCTGTGAGGTCACAATGAGTATCGTCAGTTACAAATGCCCCCGCTGCGGGGGCGGTATGAAATATGACCCTGACGTCGGCTTTAAATGCGAATACTGTCTTTCGGTCTCCACACAGGAGGAGCTTGATGCCTACTACGCATCGCAGGCTGCTGAGGAAACCGAAGGCAAACCGCAGGAGGGTGCCCAGCAAGCTGCCGCACAAACCGATTCTGCCGCAGCCTCTTCGGAGGGTACGACCGGCGAAGCTGCACTCTACTCCTGCCCCAACTGCGGCGCAGAGATAATTGCCGAGGAAACCACCGCAGCCACCACCTGCCACTACTGCCACAATCCTGTGGTACTCAGCGAAAAGCTGGGCGGCAAATTCAATCCCGACCTTGTTATCCCCTTCTCCATTTCCAAGGAGGAAGCCGCAGAGCGATTCCGGCAGCACTGCTCCGGCAAGTTCTACCTGCCCAAGGACTTCTATTCCGAGGATTCCATTGAAAACCTCTACGGAGTCTACTATCCCTACTGGATTGTGGACAGCACCGTCAACGGGCGGTACACCGCACGCGGCAAGGTTGTGCGCTCCACCCGCCGCGGTGACGACCGCATGGTGGAAACCACTATCTATGACATTGAGCGGTCGGGCATTGTGGAGATGGAAAACATAACCAACTGCGCCCTGCGCAACGCCGATTCCACCATTCTCCGCTATGTACTCCCCTTTGACCCCAAGGGCTTTGTGGATTTCTCCATGAGCTATCTTTCCGGCTTCCGCGCAGAGAAGCGCGACATGGAAAAGTCCGACCTTGTGCAGATAGTGGAGCGGCAGAAGCAGGACTACACCCGCACACTGCTCACCCGCACCGTCAACGGTTACACCTCCATCGCGGGGGAGAAAACCGAGATGGACACCACCAGCGAGACATGGCGTTACGCCCTGCTGCCTGTGTGGATACTGGTCTACAAATACAAGGACACCACCTACACCTACGGCATCAACGGACAGACAGGCAAATCCTACGGCGGGCTGCCCATCAACAAGACCAAGCTCTCCATTGTCACTGTCATTCTCGGCATTGTCGTTGCGCTGTTGTGCCTGTACTTTGGATTTGGAGGGTGCATATGAGAAAACGAACAGCTTTTGTTTCCCTTTGTCTGTTTCTGATAACCGCTGTACTGGTCTACTTCCCCCTTTCGGCGGCGGCAGAGCAGCCTGCCCCTGCGGTGGTAAGCGCGGGCGAGGTGCGCGAGGGCATATCTCTTTCGTCGGAGGACGGCTTCGGTTATGACGAGTTCGGTTATGATGAGTTCGGAGATTTCTACGCAGGCGAGGATGATTTCGGCTCGCTTTCCGCTGATGATTATGACAGCTATGATGACTACGACTATGACTACGACGGTTATGACGACTATGACCCCATGTATCCCTTTGACGACTCGTCCGCGGACGATTACGCTGACAGTCGTCCTGTCAGCAAGGGCAAGTCGCTGACCCTTTCCGGCATAGCGGGCAGCATCGTTTCCTTCTTCTACTCGCTGTTCACCCGCAGCAGCTACAAAAATTCCGGCGCGGGAAGAACCTACAGCCTTGACGCCAACACCCGCCTGATGCTTGGCACCAGCCGCGACCTGAAGATTGACAGCAGGGTTTCGGTGGACAGGAATTTTTATGCGCAGGGGTAGACGAGGTAGACAAAGGCAGAGCCTCTGCAGAATAACATCATTCGGTCGAAAAACTGTTAAGGAGCAGATTTTTCCAATCTGCTCCTTTTCCTTTTGGGATTTGTTTCTGTGCTGAAGCTGCGACAGGCAATTACGAACTGCATGAAGCAACAAGAGAATTTGAGGTTTATAAATGATAGGAATATATTTCAGTGGTACAGGTAATTCCAGATATGCATTGGAGGTGTTCCTGAGAGAATACGGCGGTGACTGTATGCTGTATGCTGTTGAGGACGAGAGTCTCCCTGAGCAAATAAACAATCACGACGAAGTAGTGTTCAGCTATCCGGTGCAATACAGCGCAGTGCCAAAATACCTGCATGACTTTATTCATAACCATGCGGAAGTGTGGAAGGGCAAAAAGGTCTTTGTTATTGCCACGATGGCTTTGTTCAGCGGAGATGGTGCGGGAGTGCTTGGCGTTTGCTGAAGAAGTACGGCGCGGAAATCTCGGGTGGTTTGCATCTGCAAATGCCCGACAGCATAGCTGACGAAAAAGTTCTGAAGCGCACTCTCAGGAAAAACACCAAACTTGTAAAGAAAGCAACCGCCAAGATTGCAAAGGCAGTTGCTTCTATAAAGAACGGAAAATATCCGCAGGAAGGCTTGGGGGCTTTGTCCCGTCTGGCGGGTTTCCTTTCCCAGAGATTATGGTTCGGTCACAGAACGAAAAAATACAGCGACAGATTAAAGATAGATACCGGCAGATGCATCAGATGCTCCAAATGCGTAAAACTGTGCCCAACAGGAAACATCATTATGGAAAACGGTAAGGTTATAAGCAGAGACAGATGCACGGTATGCTACAGGTGCGTAAACGCCTGCCCCGCACAGGCAATAACTCTGCTTGGCAAAACGGTTGTTGCGCAGACTTCCATAGAAAAGTATTTGCAGTGAAGCATAAAAAGCAGAGCCTCCGCAGAGGCTCTGCTTTCTGTTTTATTGCATTTGGCTCAAGGGATAATCTCACAGTCCTGCCCTGTAGAACCACATATTTTCGGCATCAAGCCTTTCCTGCGGTATTTCTCTCTGGGTGAAGAAATCCTCCCAGAAGCTCACTGCGCCGTCATTTTCCTTGTAGACACACATTCCGCAGGTGCGCCCGCCGTTTTCCGCAAAGTAATCCTCCACCACCGCAGCGGCGATACCCCTTCTGCGGTAGGGGGCGGCGATGTATAATTCCTCGACGTAAATGTCGCAGATGTCGTCCTCGTCGTCCTTTACCGCACGGGAGAATACAACGATTCCGACCATCTCCTTGCCTTCCTTTATCACATATGGACGCTTGGCGGGGCTATGGAAAAATTCATTAAATTCGTCGGGGAGATAATCTCCGAAACGGTCAGCAGTTTCCAGCAGTGCGGCATCGTACTGCCCCAGCTCCTCCACATATTCATTGAAAAGCTGCTGAAACACATAGCGTTCCTTTTCTGCGCGTATCAGCTTATACATAGCGTTTGCTCCTTTCGTCATGCTCGATCCACATCACATTATACAGCTTTCGGGCACATATGGCAACCGTTTCGGCGCAATCATGCAGGGAATTATCCTGCCGCGGACGGGCATACTAACTGACATACAAAGGAGGCTGCATAATATGCCCATGAGAACCGACCTTGCGGTGGAGGCGCGGGAGCTTTGCACCGATGCTCCCGGTGTTGTCTGTCAGGAAGAGCAGCGGGGCGACACCCACATAAGCCGTATCCGCGTGGAGAATGAGCAAGGCGAGCGTGCGCTGCAGAAGCCCTGCGGAAACTATGTTACAGTGGAATTTTCCAGCCTTACCGGCTGTTCCTTTTTTCCCGATTCGAGGTACGATGCCGTTTCGCAGGAGCTGCTTCGGCTGCTGCCTGCGGAGGGTATGGTGCTGGTGGCGGGGCTGGGCAACAGCTCCATCACCCCCGATGCGCTGGGTCCCCGCACCGCACGGCAGGTACTGGCTACAAGGCATATCACCGGAGAGCTGCGGCGCTCTGCGGGAATGGAAGGGCTTCGCCCTGCGGCGGTGATAGCCCCGGGCGTGCTGGGCCAGACAGGCATTGAGGTACTGGAACTGCTTACGGCCCTGTGCGGACGGCTGCGCCCCGCGGCGGTAGTGGTGGTAGATGCCATGGCTTCCCGCCGCCTTTCCCGCCTTGGCTGCACGGTGCAGATAAGCGATGCGGGCATATCCCCGGGTGCGGGTGTCGGCAATGACCGCCCAGCCATCAATCGGAAGGGTTTGGGGGTGCCTGTGCTTTCCGTGGGTGTGCCCACTGTGGTTGAGGCTGCGACCCTCGCCCGCGACCTTGCAGGCGAGGACGATGCCGCCGAGCGTGCCGTTTCGCCCCGCGGTGAACAAATGATAGTTACGCCCAAGGAGATCGACCTGCTTATAGACCGCGCCTCGCGTCTGCTGGCGCTTTCCCTTAACCACGCGCTGCAGCCCGACTTTGACCCTGTGGAGCTGCTCTCCCTCTGCTGAGTCTGCCGCAGCAGATAAACTATGCTGCAGATGTCATAAACCCGCCCCTGCGCGCATACCTATCCAATGAAAATTGCGAATTTATGCGCGGAAGGAGAAATGGGTATGACAGCAGGCAGGAAAAGGAATAGAAACGCAAAGAGCAGAGGTATGCGCTGCGCGCGGGTGGTGCTGGGATTGCTGGTGGCTGCGGTCGCCGCTGCCGCACCGATCTGGCTGAACAGCGACACACTGGCTGACTACACGAGAAAGGCTGCCATATTCTCTGCCCGACTGCAGTCACCGACCGTTCAGTCGGCACAGGGAGCGGTGAGCACGGAAGCAGCGGAGAGCGCCCCTCCCGAGAGTGAGGTGGTGGAGCCGACCACAACGGCAGCGGAGCAGACAACTGTAACCACAACAACAACCACCACGGCGCCGACGCAGCCGCCCGAAGGGCGCAAGCCCATCAGCGAGGTGCAGCTGGGCTCGGCAAAGCTGAAAAGCGGCAATGTGAGCGTGAAGAACGGCACCGGCTACGCCGTTGACATAGACAAGGTGCTGAAGGAAAAGCCCGACTGCAAAATCAAGCTGAATGCGGGATATCAGGTGCTTATCGTGCACACCCACACCACCGAATGTTATGCCGAAAACGACAGTGGCAGCTATGACCCCGCATACAGTCCGCGCACCACCGACAAAAGCCACAGCGTCATCGCCATCGGTGATGTCATCGCCGACAAGCTGGAGGCGGCGGGAATACGCACACTGCACGCCACCACTGTCCATGATTACCCCAAGTACAACGGCTCCTAC
>SVPT01000073.1 GCA_015065695.1 Oscillospiraceae bacterium
TGATTGATGTGCTTGTCAATGTGGTATATGTATATGATGATTACTTTCTGATTGTGTTCAACTATAAGGACGATGCTAATACGGCAACCAGGCTTGAGGTCGAAGCGTCATTAAGTTCGGATTTGTGTAGATGCGGTGCACCAGAAAAGCCCCATATTTGTCTCCGACAAATATGGGGCTTTTCAACTAAATCCGTCCTAACGGACGGGATAAATCCATCTGCGATGGATGAAATCACTGCGTGATGAAATCCAACTTTGTCGGGAGAAGAGGACGGATTTAATTTCATCTGTGAAGCAGATTTCATCCGAGCATAGCGAGGATTTCATCGCGCTTGCGCGATTTCATTGAACAATATTTGTATGTATGATATAATTAACCTGAAGAGGTGATAGCTTTGAACCGAGAGGACGCATACTGCTTTAAAATACGACTGATGTGCGGTCTGCGTGAAGGATATTACGAGTGGCTGGAGGGATATCTGAACAGCGAAGCCCCTTTGAGTGAGATTGTGCTGAACCTGTCGCTGTGTGGGTCAGACATCAACAAAGCCATCTCATGTCTGCATAGTTTCTGCATGGAGCAGGGCTTTGACGAAAGCATCGTGTGCGAAAAACTGCGACTGTTCCTCAGGGACAGCTACCACACCGGCTGTTTATCCAAAGATGATGCTGTCGCGTATATGTACCGTTTTGCAAATGCCCACGGAGTACCGGGTGATTTTGAATCGGCTGCATGGGACAGTATGTATTACATGGACGATTATTACTCCCTTGCCAAAACCGGGATAATACCTTGGGAGAGGTTTGATTGTGCGTTTTTCTCTTTCCTGAACGATGGCACGCCCATAGATACAAACCGACTTATGAATCACTTCGGGCAGGAGTGAGACTGCCTGCCCCCATCTCAACGAAAGTCAACATTTTGCGGCAAAGGGTTGAACATTGAAAAAATGCAGGGTATAATTATTATCAGCTGATGTGTTTGTCTGCATACTGACCGCTTCCGGGGTATCTGACCTGCTTGCAGGCACATCGTGAATAATTGATGCAATAAAAGGGAAAGTTCATGAAAAAGGAAATCATGGTAAAGGTCTGCACCAAGTGCGGCATTGTAAACACTGAAAGAGCCAAAAAATGCGAATCCTGCGGAGCCAAACTTGGCGCACCGGTGACAAGCAGCGAGGCAGACAAGCTTTGCGAACAGATAGCAGAGCATAACGAGAAGATGAAAAAGGCCATCGCAGACGAAAAATTCGGCGGGTCGGTTGAAGATACCGTTGATATTCCCGTTACCCCTGCCCGCATAGTCATCGGAGTGCTCGGCTGCATTGCGGCGGTGTGCGAGGTGGTGCTGATGATACTTTCCCATCGTTTTTTCCCCGAGGGCGCTGACGAAATGAATCACGGCGGTTTCTGCGTACTGCTGCTTTTTCTCATTGCTGTACTCCATTGCTTCCTGCCCAGTCAGATGTGGTCCCTTTCGCATTGTATGGACTGGATTCACTACAAGGAAATACCCCGCCCCTCGGATCTCGGTCTCAAGCTGCAGGTAGTCAGCAGCGCATTTTTGATCCTGCTGGGTGTTGCCTTCATAACACTGCAGGTGCTGCTTTTCTGCGGTGTTCTGTAAGCCACATACGACAGACGCGAAGGGCATATTTCTCTTCGGAAACGTGTTTTTGCAAGGGCTTTGAGAGCAGATGACAAATACTTAACTATGCATAAAACAGCAAAACCGAACCCGTGCCGGTTGGCGGGGTTCGGTTTTTTGGTTATTTATCGGCTGACGCAAGCGATTTATGCCTGATGCCGTTTTCCTCGCAATACTGCCATGCGTGGGAGTTTTCGGGACAGAGGACGGTGAGGTTAGGGCAGTTTTTGAAGGCTTCTTCGGCGATGTAGGTGACGGAGGCGGGGATTGTGACGGTGGTGAGTGCGATGCAGTCGCAGAATGTCTTTCTTCTTATACTTGCAAGGCTGTTGGGTATTGTGATGTCTGTAAGACTGACACATTCGCAGAATGCACCTGCACCAATAATGGTAACTCCATCGGGTATTGTGATAGAATTCAGGCTGCTGCAGCCGTAAAATGCAAAATCTCCGATGTTTGCAACTCCTTTAGGAAGAGCAATGTCGGTCAGGCCGATGCAGCCGGCAAACGCACTGTCACCGACACTTGCAATATGGTCAGGAAGATCAATAAAGCTTAGGTTTATGCAGTCAGTGAATGCGCAGTCGCCAATGTATGCAATGCCTGAAGGTATCACAATAGCAGTCAATGCGGTGCAGCCCTCAAACACATTATCTCCCATGTCGGTTACACTGTTAGGGATTGTTATGGTAGCAAGGCTGCTGCAGCACATGAATGCCCAATCGCCTATACTTGTGATTCCTTCAGGAAGAATAATTCCTGTCACGTTTTTACATTCTTCAAACGCACTCCCACCAATGCCGACAACCGGCAGACCGTCATGCCCGCGGGGAATGATTACCTCTCCCCCGCTGCCGATGTATTTTGTCAGGATTATGCCGTCTGCGGTTATTTTGTATTCAAAGTCAGCAATATCTGCTATGGTGCGGTTGAAGTTGTTTTGCGGCATGGGTGTTCCTCCATCAAACGTATTTATGTTTTAGTTATACCACGTTGTTCTGCGGTTTTCAAGCAGCGGGAGAGGTTCCTTTGTGCTGCGTTTGGAATTACGTTGGGACAGTTTACATACAGAAGGTCTGTATGCTTACTCCCCATCGTGACTTTTTCTCCCCTCACCTATTTTTCAGGCATACATTATGCACAATTTTATTGACAAACAGGGCTTGCCATTCTATTATATTATGGTAAGATTGATGAAAACCAGTCTGTTTGCTGCCCACAGGCAACCGCTGTTCTGGGGGCGGCAACAGGCGCACATCAGCCACACACATCAGCGCACCCGCAGTTGTATTGCGGAGATGCATATTGCAGTCGTATTTTGGAGTTACATATTATTGATTATGGAAATTAAAAGCAAAGCGATATTGACCAGAATCATTACAACAATTATCATTCTGCTGATTACCATTACGCTCTCCCTGCTTTCCTATTCCATGCTTTGGAAAAGTGAGGAGGAATACTGCTGGGAGACACTGAGTGATTCTGCTGAAAGCATCAGCCGTGAAATTACAGTGCGCATGGAGGACAACCACAGCATTCTTTCTCTGGCTGCCGGCACACTGGCGCAGGGCGATGCCATACTTGGCTCCCCCAAGGAAATTATCGGGCATTTGAATGAATACCGTGACATGACAATGTTCAGCCGCATTGACGTTATCTATCCCGACAGCACCATTCTGCTGTACGACGGACGCACGATGACAAGCGACAATGTTTCCTTTGAGGATATGATTAATTATGGCGATCATATGTCCAACCGCTACAGGGACGTTCTGACCGGCAGAGAGTCGATCTTCCTTGGTATGCCCGTTATGCGTAACGGAGAGCCCCTTGCCGTTATGGTGGGCGTTATCGACTGTCTGGATCTGACCAATTACTTCCAGCCCTCGGTGTATGACGGAAAGGCAAAGTGTATGCTGGTTGACCGCACCGACGGCAACGTGATTCTCGACGGCATCTCCCACACCTTTGGCAACATACACAGCTTCGGTGATATAACCGCCCTTAAGGGCTACGAGGGCAGCGACCTTATTGACGGCATTAACAACGCTCAGGCGGGCGTTATTGCTTACCGCACCGAAAAGAGCGGCGGCAACCGCTATATGTACTACACCCCTGTACATGGTACCGACTGGCAGCTTCTGGTCATGGTGGAGGATGAGCAGGTTTTTGCGCGGCATCAGGACCTGCGTCGCTCGGTCATCGCCGTGGCCATTGTGGAAGCACTTGCCATTCTTTTCTTCATGACGATAAATCTCATCTCACTCTATCAGCTTTCCAGGAGCAAGACCAGTTCGGAGCAGCAGCTCCACAAGACCACTACCCTTGTGGAGTGCGTCACCGAGCTGTCCTCCTACTCCAACATAAACCACGCCATCAACAATCTGCTCGCCATCATCAACCGCTATTTTGACGGCGACCGCACATATCTTTTTGACATTGACTACGAAAACCAGACCACCAGCAACACCTATGAGTATGCCGCAGAAGGCATAACCAAAGAGATCGATATTCTGCAGAATGTGCCGCTCAGCTCTATCTCCACATGGCTGGAGGCTTTCCGCCAGTCGGGTCTTTTCTACATATCCGAAATCGACCATGATGTTATCCGCAGCTCCAACACCTACGAGATTCTCGCCGCACAGGGCATACGCAGCCTTATCGCCGTCCCCCTGCTGCACGGCGATGTCATCACCGGCTTTATGGGCGTTGACAATCCCCGCAAGAATTACGATGACCTTTCGCTGATGTCCTCGGTACAGTTCTTCCTTACCGAGGCTCTCAACCGCAAGGACACCCACGATGCCCTCACCCAGATGAGCTACACCGACACCCTGACCCGCCTGCACAACCGCAACCGCTTCAACTACGTCTGCGACAAGCATCTGCGCCATTATCCCGACCGTGTGGGTGTTGCATTCTTTGACCTTGACGGGCTCAAGCAGGTCAACGACACCCTCGGTCACGATGCCGGCGACCAGCTTATCATCACCACTGCCGACTGCATACGCAGTATGTTCAGCGGCAACTCCTACCGCATCGGCGGTGACGAGTTTGCCGTTATCCTGCCCGGCGTCAGCGAGGAGGACTTTGAGATACAGGTAGACCGGGTGCGCAAACTTATGAAGAAGAACGGCATCAGTGCCGCCATCGGCATATCGTGGCACGAAAAATGCACCAACATCAGACAGCAGCTCAAGGAAGCCGACGAGCGTATGTACGTTGAGAAGGCAGAGCATCGCCGTATCCGCGCAATGGCGGCAGAGAATCTTTCAGCCGACGACGGCACCAATCAGTCCTAGGAGAAACCGAGCATGAAGATATACGACATTTCGCAGGAGGTATTCTCCTGCAAGGTATTCCCCAACGACCCGCCGCCACAAAAGCGGGTCATGATGCGCATAGCCGACGGCGAGATATGCAATCTTTCCGAATTCAGTATGTGCGCACACAACGGCACCCACGTCGATGCCCCCTATCATTTTATCGACGAGGGCAAACGGCTGGACGAGGTATCGCTGGAGCGTTTTGTGGGCATGGCTTTTGTTGCCGAGCATCAGGGCAGCATCTCTGCCGACAATGCCCGTGCCATGCTGCAGAGGGCACGGCTCTTCGGCTTTGGCGGTGAGCAGCGTATTCTGGTCAAGGGCGATGCGGTAATGACCGAGGAGGCAGCAGAGGTTTTCGCAGAGGCGGGAATACTGCTCTACGGCAACGAATCGCAGACGGTAGGACCTGAGGACGCACCCGCCGCCATACACAGAATCATGCTGGGCAGGGAGATTGTGCTTCTGGAGGGCATACGCCTGCAGGCTGTGCCCGAGGGAGTGTATCTTCTCAACGCCGCGCCGCTCAATCTCGGCGGCTGTGACGGCGCACCCTGCCGCGCTATACTGATACAGCTTCACGAATAATCCAACCTGATACGATCGACGAGAAATCGCCGCCGGGGATACTCTCCCCGACGGCGATTGTTTATTCATATTCGGTTTGCGGAAGCGGCGATGTGTCAGCCTATTACTCCCAGATGCTCAAGCAGTATCTTCAGACCGAGGACGATGAGGATAACACCGCCTGCAATCTGTGCCTTCTTCTCAAACTTATCTCCGAATACGCTGCCAATCTTAACGCCCAGCGCGGAAAGCAGGCAGGTAATGACACCGATAAGCGCAACGGCAAGCCAGATGTTCACGTTGCCCGCCAGCGAGAGGGAAATGCCGATGGCAAGGGCATCTATGGAGGTGGCAACCGCCATGACGAACATGGTTTTGACCGAGTAGTCAACGCTCTTGTCGCAACCACAATCGCAGCCCTCTTCCTCCTTGGAGAAAGCCTCCTTGAGCATATTGCCGCCGATGACTGCCAGCAGCACGAAGGCTACCCAGTGGTCAATGGCGACAATCTGTCTGGCGAAAAGGCTACCCAGAAAGAAGCCTATCAGCGGCATAAGTGCCTGAAAGCCGCCAAACCACAGTCCGCACTTTGCCATGCCGCTGAGGTCGGCTTTTTTTGATGCCAGACCCTTGCACACCGAAACGGCAAATGCATCCATGCTAAGTCCTACAGCCAGAATCAACAGCTCCAAGAATCCCATAAAAACAAAAACCTCCAAGTCTTTTCTGACTCGGAGTTACCCGCAAGAGCATAGTCCGAGCCTGCACATCGCAAGTCTCGTCAATTAAGAACGGCCAGAGAAAAATCTCAGTATGTTGACCGTCCCCCATAAAAATATGGGTGACTACTCCCTTAACGCAGAAAATTATAACACCCAGGACTGGAAAAGTCAACTAAATTTATTGCCATGACAGATCACAGCAGCCTGCTGACGCTCACCGATATAATCTATTGCGGCGGCGGGACAAATATTCCGCCGCCGCATTATTATTGAATTACTATGCGTTATGCACACGCAGTGCCCTGATGGCATTGATTACCGCAATGACTGTGACACCCACATCGGCAAAGATGGCAAACCACATATTGGTGATACCCACCGCGCCCAAGGCAAGGCATATCAGCTTGACCAGCAGCGCAAAGATGATGTTCTGGTAAACAATGTGCAGGCACTTGCGGGATATTCTGATGGCTTTGGCAACCTTCATGGGGTCGTCGTCCATCAGCACGATGTCTGCCGCCTCGATGGTTGCATCGGAGCCCATTGCCCCCATGGCTATGCCTATGTCGGCACGGGAAAGCACAGGCGCGTCGTTGATGCCGTCACCCACAAAGGCGAGGGTGGTATTTTTCGGCTTGCTCTCCAAAAGCTGCTCCACACGGGTTACTTTGTCGGCAGGGAGAAGCTGGCTGAACACCTCGTCAACGCCCAGCGATGCCGCGACCTGCTCTGCTACGGGGCGGGCATCGCCCGTCAGCATAACCGTCTTTGACACACCTGCCTTGCTCAGTGCGGCGATTGCCTGCCGTGAGGTGGGCTTCTCCATGTCGGAGATGAGAATATGTCCTGCATACTCGCCGCCGATGGCAACGTGAATTACTGTGCCCACACTACCGCAATCGGCATACTCAAGCCCCAGCCGCTCCATCAGCCTGCCGTTGCCAGCCGCAACCTCTGTGCCGTCCACCTTTGCGATAACGCCATGACCGCTGATTTCCTGAATATCGGCAACGCGGTTGCGGTCGATTTCCCTGCCGTATGCCCGCTGCAGGCTCTTGCTGATGGGGTGAGAGGAAGCACTTTCCGCGAGAGCGGCATATTCGATGATGCGTTCTTCCTCCATTTTATTATGATGGATTGCGACCACCTCAAATACCCCCTGCGTCAGCGTGCCTGTTTTGTCGAACACAACCACACCTGTACGGGAAAGGGTTTCCATGAAGTTTGAGCCCTTGATGAGTACGCCCGCCTTGCTTGCGCCGCCTATACCTGCGAAGAAGGTAAGGGGCACGCTGACCACCAGCGCACAGGGGCAGCTTATGATGAGGAAGGTGAGGGCACGGTATGCCCAGCTTCCCCAGTTGGCGGCACTGTCCAGCACAAGCACATTGAACAGGGGCGGCAGCACCGCCAGCGCCACTGCGGCGATGCACACAACGGGGGTATACACCCGGGCAAAGCGGGAGATAAATTCCTCCGACTTTGATTTTCTGGAGCTTGCGTTTTCCACAAGGTCGAGAATCTTTGACACGGTAGACTCTACAAACTCCTTGGTGGTGCGGATTTTCAGCACACCGGTCATGTTAATGCACCCGCTGATGATTTCGTCACCTGCACCAACCTCACGGGGGAGGCTTTCGCCGGTGAGGGCAGCGGTATTCAGCGTGGAGGCGCCCTCCTCCACAATGCCGTCCAGCGGCACCTTTTCGCCGGGCTGCACCACTATCACCGAGCCCACAGGTACCTCGTCGGGGTCAACCTGAATGAGCGCCCCCTCCTGCTCGATGTTGGCATAGTCGGGGCGAATGTCCATCAGTGCGCTGATGTTTCGGCGGCTCTTGCCCACCGCATAGCTCTGGAAAAGCTCGCCCACCTGATAAAACAGCATGACAGCGATTGCCTCCAGATAGTCGCCGCTGTCGATGACCGCAAGCACGATGGCACCTATGGTTGCCACCGCCATCAGGAAATTTTCGTCAAAGACACGACCGTGTATTATGCCCTTGAATGCCTTGAGCAGAATGTCGTGACCTATTATCAGGTAGGGTATCATGTACAGCGCAAAGCGCACCATGCCCTCGGAGGGAATGAATGCCAGCGCAATGAGCATAGCCGCCGCAAGGATAATCCTTGTCAGCATCTTTTTCTGCTTTCTGTTCATATGGTCTGCGCTCCCTTGCTTATTAAAATGGGCTTGACGGAAAATCAGAAAGCTATCTCGCAGTCGGGCTCGATGCGTCTGCACGCTTTCAGCACATTTTTCATTACAGCTTTTGCATCTCTGCCCTCTTCAAACTCCACTATCATCTTCTGGGTCATGAAGTTGACCACCGCCGAGGCAACACCGTCAATTTTGCGGGCGGCATCTTCCATGAGCATGGCGCAATTGGCGCAATCGACCTCAATGCTGTATGTCTTTTTCATATTAATTACTCCTGTCACCAAAAATTTAACAATTAGGCAGTTGTTTAATCGTTATGGTTATATGATAATAGGAACAGGGCGGCAAGTCAATAAGTGCGCCCCACAACCTCCCGTTCGGGCAAAATTGATTTCCAAAAGGGATACGGATTTTTGTGCAAGGAGAAAACATATGAGTACAGGATTACCCCACGACCACGGAGCGGGTCAGCTTATCGAACATCTCAGCGACACCATGCCCTCTGCCGACAGCTTTCGGATTGTTGCGGACATCTTCAGAATGCTTGACGACCCCAGCCGTCTGCAGATTTTCTGGACGCTTTGCCATGTGGAGGAGTGTGTCATCAACCTCGCATCGCTGCTGGGCATATCCAGCCCTGCGCTTTCCCACCACCTGAAGCTGCTTAAAGCCTCACGGCTTATCGTCAGCCGCCGCGACGGCAAGGAGGTTTACTACACCGCCGCCGACACCGAAGAGGTGCGTATGCTGCATCATGCTGTGGAGCAGGTTATGATGATCTCCTGCCCCGAGCGGCAGAGAGAGTTATGCAGCAGTACCGAAATTGATACTGCCGTACTCTCGCCGCAGGAGAAAACCATACAGGCGGTGCATGAGTACCTGCTTGCCCATCTGGACGAGCGAATCACCATAGAGGATTTGTCCAGAATGTTTCTGATGAATGCCACCACGCTGAAAAGCCAGTTCAAGAAGCTGTATGGAACGTCCATAGCCGCCCATGTAAAGCAGCACCGACTGAAAAAGGCAGCAGAGCTGCTGACCGAAAGCGATATGGCTGTTGCCGAAATCGCAAGGGCGGTGGGGTACGCCAGTCAGGGCAAGTTTTCTGCCGCATTTCTTGAATACACAGGCTACTCCCCGCTGGACTACAGAAAGCGGCACTGCACGCACAGGTGAGCCTCTCCCCTCTTGCCCGCAGCGGGCGGTGCAATAATCCAAATGAACAAAAACAGCAAAATACCCCGCCTGACGGCACCTTTCATTTGAACATTGCGGTCATCTGTGCTACAATATACAGCGGCGGTTTCCCGTCAGGCTATTTTATGGAGGATACGATATGGAGATACGTTTGCCCAATTTCACTTGGTTCATCAATTACCTGCCAGAGGGCGCAGGCAGCGGCACCCCTTTCAGCGGCTCACTGGGCACTGACCCTGCAGTCGGCTTTATGAAAAGCAAATCCTTTAACTACAACGTGTTCCTGTGCAGGAAAGAGGAAGGCGCGCTGGAATTCCTCGTGGAATCGTACACCCTGCCGCCATGGGCACCGGGCATCAGCCCCCAGCGGGGCGACGAAGCCTCCGAGCTGTTTGCAGGCAGCGAAGAGGCTATCCCCGAGATAGAAAGCTATCTGCTGGGCAGGGCGCGGGAGCTGCTGTAATACATATTATTATACTCCGCCGAACACGCATGAGACCGAAAGGCACAACCACAAACGAACAGACAAACGCCAAAAGGGAACAGACAGCAGAACACACGCTGTCTGTTCCCTCTTTTGTTCGGCTTGAACAGGCGGTTTTTCGCCTATTAGTCCGTTTATTCGGACATGACATAAAATTTTTCTTGTATTTCTTGTCGAAGCATGGTATACTGTAGCTACAGAACGAACATTTGTGCGCAACAAACCACTCATTTTGCGAACACTGTTCGTTCGCCCCCGAACAGAGGGAACATATTAAAGAGAACGGAGGAACGACCTGCGCCGCATTATCTGCAGGTCCAAGAGAATTATGTTTGCTATTATTGGAATCGCTGTTTGCCTTGCCGCACTTTTCATGCTGTTCAAGTACCGCCCCCAGAGCCTGAGCGCAAAGCGCGCCTTTGTCGCGGCAATATCCGCAGGTCTTATCACTGTCTTTACCGTCAACCCGATGGACAGCATCTGGATGGTACTGCTGATGCTCATGCAGTTTGCGGTGTGCGCCGCCATACTGTTCGTTTTCCGCATGGAGATAGAGTACGCCCTGCGTGAGCAGTGCCGCACCACCGAACAGCGCAGAGAGCGTCGCCGTGCCCAGCAGGAGCAGGTGGCTGCCAAGCAGCGTGCCGTTGCTTCCTTCATGGAATTGGTCGCCTCCGAGGCTGCCTGATTCCCCCGACACAGCTTACACCGTATGTCATAATTCCCCATCGTTACCAGAACGCGCAAGCCGTCGCTTGGATTTGACCACCATGCGGCGGCTTGTGCGTTTTTTGTGTTTTGCGGTAGACGCAGGAAGAGAAAAACAGCCGACATTCCGTGGCGGGAATGTCGGCTGTTGGGGTGCCAGTGTATCATCTCTCCTGATTCAGTCCAAAAATACAAACCGATATTATTTCGGATATTTCCTCAATCGGCTTGGCGCAGTCATTTTTCAGCCATTTTACAACTATGGCATTGACACCGTTGAGGTAATACATCATCACATACTGTCTGTTGTCCGGTGGATAACGGAACCTGTCCAGAATGGGATTGAATATGTTTTCAAACAGTTTTCCGTATATTTTTTCAAAACCGAATGTTTTATCATGCAGCAATGCCGTACTGAATACTTTTTTATGGTCTTTGACATAGGTCAGATACGGAGTCAGGTATTCATCACATATAAACACCAATTCTTCCAGCTTGCAGTCCATCAGGTTGAACGCAACCGATTGGGCTTCGCCGGAAAAATAGGACAGAAAATCGTTCAGCAGATACCTTACCGTTTCATTCAGCAGATCGCCGATGGTTTCATAATGCAGATAAAAAGTGGTGCGGTTTACACCTGCTGTTTTGCATATCTCGCTTACGGTGATGTATTCAAATGGCTTTTTATCAAGCAGAGAAATAAGCGCAAGGTCCATTTTAGCGGCAGTGTTGAAATATTTGCTTTCGGATTTATTCATCTTACCACTCCTTGCAGGGTTAATTTAGTCTTCTGCGATTTCCCGGGCAAGCCTGACGATTTCGTAGGCATATTTCGCCTTACCCTTTTCAAGCATTTTCTTATAAAGCGGATAATTCACGCCGCAGCCGATAAGACCGATAAGACCAACAATTACGCCAAGCACCATGCCGCCGCCGATAACCTGCATTGCCATGCACATTCCCGCGCCGAAAACAAGGGCGGATATGATGCCTAAGGTGTAGGTGAAAATGGTAGCGGGAAGCTTTGCACGCATATCCAGCTTTTTGAGGGCGACGATCTTCGAGCTGTCATTGGGGGCATAGTCCTTTGCGATTGCTTCTGCCAGAATTTTGTCTGTGTTCATTTTGATAAACCTCCTGTTGTTTTATGCCACTATTTTAGCAACACAAGGAGGATTGTTGAACGACACAGCTTTGAAAAACTGTTGATTTAAGGGGCGAATGGTTCAGTGGACTTGTTTTTACCATCACTGTGGAGGGATTTGCTGGTTTTGGAGCAAATGCTGCGGCACTTCATCTGTATCCATAGATACGATACGCCCCATCACTTTCCTCGTAATTTATCGAATATCGCTTGAGGATTTCGACAAACTTTTCCCCGGCGTCCACTACCTTGGGCGGAACCAGTCTGCCGCGATGCTTCAGATACCTTGGGCGCACCATCACCCACTCTATGGCAAAGAAACCGTCAGGGTCAAAGCCCTCGTCCCAGTCGCCCATATACGGCGCATCTTTGCCAATAAGCTGAGCTTGCGCAGCCACAGCCGCTTCATCTTCAAAGAGATACTTCACGACATAGCGGGGCGGAAAGGGCATTTCGTTCAGCATGGCTGTGCGCAGCTCGTTCCATTTGGTGTTGTTCATACAGCCGCAAAGTCCTCTTTGCTGAATAATTTCGTATGCTCTTTCGCGCGCTTTTTCTATCCTGTCTGTCATTGGATTACCTCGCATTGGATTATTTCTTCGGTGACGTAACCTATTTCGCAGCAACGGTGTATTCCCAATGCTCAATGGCGGGGCTGCTGCACATTGTCTTGTAACGGACAGATATTTCTTCATGGGCATTCTCTGCGGGGGTGCCTATGACAAGCAGCCCGCTCCGGGGAAAAGCCTGCCCACGGACCTTAGTTTTTATGGAAACACTGTGCCCATCCTCATGCACAGTGCAGGACAGCACCTTGAACTTTTTGCCGTCTATGAAGATGTCGTAATGCTGCGCTATCTTGTCCATTCGCTTGTCTTTCATGGATTCACCGCCTCCAGGGAAAGTATAGCATGGGAGGTGGGGGTTGGGAAGGGGTTGGGGTGTGTTTTTACTGTGTGCAGTATTGGAGGAGAGTAATGAAATCGCGCAAGCGCGATGAAATCCTCACGTTGTTCGGATGAAATCTGCTTCGCAGATGAAACCAAATCCGTCCTCTTCTCCCGGCGAAGTCGGATTTCATCACGCAGTGATTTCATCCACCGCAGGTGGATTTATCCCGTCCGGTAGGACGGATTCAGTTACGCTCTTGTTGCGCTCCTAATATATGTCTTTAATCAGACAACAAAAAAGCGAAAGAACTAAAGCAGTCGTAAAACCCATGCTTTTAATGAAATCGCGCAGGCGCGATGAAATCCTCGCATTGCTCGG
>SVPT01000074.1 GCA_015065695.1 Oscillospiraceae bacterium
GCCGAAAAAGACGATTCGCTTGCTTTCGTCTATCATCTTCTGCAGTGCCCGTATTTCAGTCATGGTGCTTTCCTCCCTTTTTATCCTCGGAATTACTGACCTTCCCATCTTCATATTAACAGGCTAATTGTATCACAGATGCAGGACAAAATACAATATCCATCAGCATTTTTCCATGCATCGCAAAGATAACGGGCTAAAGGTCGTTACAAATAGGATTTTGCAATTGACGAAAGAGCTTTGTTGCTGTATAATATAGAAAGGTATATTTACATCTTTATCCCAAAATATCAAAGGCAGAAATGGTGGTAAATGCAATGAATACAAAGATTAAGCGTTTTGTTCTGGCAGGTCTTCTGGTTGCGGTCCTTGTACTGCTGACCGCTTGCGACAGCGGCGTTATTTCTACGGATATGTCCGTTGACGACAGCTTCAAGGGCACCCGTGTCATGAGCTTTGACATCAAGCAGTCCGACCTTTCCTCATGGGATAAGCTGGGGCTCTTCTCCCCCAAGGCGGCTGACATCGCCGGTATTCTTCAGGATGCCTGCCCCGAGCAGCTCAGCATGGAAACCCAGAAAGACGGCAATGACATCAACTGCTCCTTTACTCTTGTCTTTACCAACAAGGAGGATTACAGCGAGAAGGTTGCCGCTCTGCTGGGCAAGAATCCCCGCATAAACTTCACCCCCTCTTCCGATGACCTGTTTGAAAGCGGCATCACTCTCAACGAGAACTTCTCCTCTGCCGACCTCTTCGGCTGGGCAGAGACCGCTCTGGCAGAGGCTTATCCCACCATTGCAGACAAGATCAACTTCGACGGTAAGGTGGGCACCACTACCGTCTATTTCGAAGGTGTCCCCTTCACCACCGAGGCACGCATCAATGTCGTTCCTGCCCTGACCACCCTGCAGAACATTGTCATTGACACCACCCGCTTCGGCTCCAACGACTACGAGCGCAGCATTTCCATTTCCATCACCCCGGAGAATCTGGAGCGCATCGGTCAGCAGCGTCTGCAGGACGAATTCTTCGCTCCGCTGATATACGGCATTGAGGACATCGCATACGCTTCCTGGGATGACAAGAACAGCGCATGGGTCATCACTATGAAGAAGGGTGACCTTGAGCAGCTCGAGCGTTTCACCGGCACCATCTTCCCCGAAAGCACCGTTTCCATCACCGACGTGCAGTCCACCGCTTTTGCCGAGTCCAGCACCCTTTCGGAGCATATCTTCTTCTCCGGCTTCAAGTGCAACCCCAACGGCACTGCCAACATACAGCTTAACTACACCGCCGGCGACGACACCAACTTTGTCGGCAGCAGCAACAAGAAGTCCTACTCCGTAATGAAGGACGATGCCTCTTACATAGATGTCAGCGTTGTCAGCGAGACACGCCACACCGTCAACTCGGTTACCGTTTCCTCCAAGCTTGAGCCCTCCGGCAAGGCAAACGTGACCATTCTGCTCGGCTTCCCCGCAGAGAGCAGCCGCTCTGCCTCTGAGGGCGCCGCAAAGGTTCTTTCCGAGCAGTACGCGGACACCGGACTCAAGGTTGAATCCCGTCTGGTAACCGAAAACACCACCATCTCCAACACCGACTATGCCACCGGCGAAAACAGCGAATCGTTGTACGCACTTATCCTCTCTGCTTCCGGCAAGCCCGAGGCTGTCACCGAATGTCTCAGCAAGGCATTCGGCGAGGGCAACGGCTTCTCCGTCCGCAAGGGTTCCCTGCTGTCGGTCTACCGTGAAAACATCGTCAGCCACCGCATCGACCTGACCGAGCTGCTTGAGCAGGCTCAGTACGAGGGCACTATCACCTACAACTTCAGCGCTGACATGGCCAAGCTTGACCGCGTATACTGGACCGACAACGCCGGCGGCGGAAACAGCGACATTCTCGGCGGCAAGGTTCGCAACTCCGGCTTTGTTGAGAGCAACATCTCAACTGCCCCTGTAGAGGTAGGCTTCCGCTGCAGACAGATGGACGTTCCTTTCCTTATCCTCGCACTCATCGCCCTTGTCGGCGCTGCCTGCTTCGTCATGCTCCTTATCGGCAAGATAAGCAACAGCCTCGTGCGCAGAAACAAGAAGAAGAAGGAAGCCATCAACCTTGAGGCCGTCCGCACGGTTGCTCTTGCCACTGTTCCCGAGGATCAGCGCGGCGAGCTGACCGAGCTGCCTCCCGAGCTGACCCGCCGTCCCACTGTGGTGCTTGTCCCCCGCAACGATGACGGTCTGGACGAGGACTACGACGAGCCCGAGGGCGTTACCCTCTTTGCTTCCACCCTCAAGATACTCATTATTGCAGCCACCGTACTCTTCTTCTTCCCCTTCTTTGACGTAAAGAAGACCGGCGAACTGCTTGACTGCTCCCTCTCCGGCTGGAACCTGTTCTTCGGCAAATCCATCTACGATGTGCCTATGGAAGGCATCGGGCTTACTCTTATACTTCTCATCATTCCTGTAGTCATACTTGCACTGCTGATGGCACGCCGCACTCTTCCCAAACTGGTCATTCCTGTTGTTTCCACCGTTGGTTCTCTCATCTCTGTCTTCTACCTGCTCAACCTGCCCAACGTAGTTGAGAAGAAGCTGGATTTCGTCAGAACTCAGATGAATGCAAGTGCCTACCTCACCGACCCGTCCGCACAGATGGCATACACCTACTCCATCGTTATCTATGTACTGCTTGCCATCGGCTGCATTATCCTTCTCTTCACCGACCTTGCAGCCATCACCGCAGAGCGCAGACACAAGATTGAGGAAGAAGACTGATTTCCTCTATACTAAGGAGCAAACCCAATGAATTACAAAAAATGCACGGCACTGCTGCTTGTGCTTTGCCTGCTGACCATGCTCACCGGCTGCAACAGAGCCAACTCTGCGCGAAACGCAGTAGAACGCTTTGAAACCGCCATGAATGAGAACAACTTCCGCGAGGCTTTCGCCTACATCGCTGATTATGACGGCTTCGGATTCAAAAGCGACACAGAGGAAATTATCAACGCTGTCGCATCGTCTTTGGATATAGACATCATCAGCGAGAGCGTTGGCGCAGCCGGAGGTACTATCGAGGTGGACATTACCACCGTTGACCTGCGCAAGGTGTACAGCAACGCCGCAGCTGTGGTCATTCCAAAATACTACCAGACCGCCGTTTCCGGCACACCTATCGCGCCGGAGCATATCGGAGTACAGCTTGTCAACGAGGTTGTTTCCCAGATATACAGCGGCACCGCCCCCACCGTCACCACCCGCTGCAATCTGCAGATGGTGACCAACAAGAACAACAAGTGGGAAATCCGCCTTGACAACGCTTCCTACAGCGCTATAACCGGCTATCTGGACGAGGCAAACAACATGATCACCACCGGCACCATTACCGATTCCCTCGCCAATGCGCTTGGCATTGAAGCAAAGCCGGCGCAGCCTGCCGAGCCTGTTTCACCCTCCGACCAGCCCACCTCTGAAGCGGCAGGTCAGTAACCCACACCCAAATTAATACCGAACATAACAAAAACGACCCGCAAGGGTCGTTTCTGTTATAGTATCGAAAATTGTAATGCTTTAAATCAGCAATCAACGAGAATCTGCATATAGAACCTGATTTCTCTGATGAAATCCTCCAGCCTTATCCGTTCATCAATGCCATGTATCAGCTCCGAATCGGTTGTGGACAGCACCACAGGCGAAAAGCGGAAGATGTTTTCGCTCACGCCGCCATAGAAAGCGGAGTCACTTCCGCTGATGGACAGGGCAGGGGCAACCAGCGTATCCGGATAAACACTGCGAATGGTTTTCGCAAGCCTTCTGAATGAGGGGCTATTATCTGACGTAACTGCTGTGGGTGCGACGTATCCGTCATCGTAGTCCTCTATTGTAACACGCGGATCGCTGATAATCTCATTGAGCCGCTGCACCACCGTCTCCCGTGTTTCCCCGGGCATTATGCGTACATTCAGCACGCAGGTTGCCTTGGGCGGGACAACATTAGACTGCGTACCGCCGTTAATCATTGTGGGCACTACCGTTGTGCGTATCATCGCCGTTGTGGAGGGCTCCGCGGTCAGCAGCTTTTTGATTATACCGTCGGTCAGCCAGCGGTTGGCAAACACTGCGCGGTAGGGCAGCGACATATGCCTTGCAGTGTAGCTGAACACCTTCATTGCCGTACCGTTCATATACACCCTGAATGGGTGCTGCTCTATGCGGCTGACTGCACCTGCAAGTGCCTGTATTGCGGTGCTGCGCGGAGGTATCGAGGAATGACCGCCCTCTCCCTCGGCGGTGAGCAGCAGGTCAATATAACCACGCTCGCACAGACCAATGAGCGCGACATTCTGCCTGACGCCCGGCACTGCATCTTTCATTATGGCAAGACCCTCGTCCAGCACAAACTCAAACCGCATTCCGCGCTGCTCGAGAAGTGCGGCGATGCGCCTTGCGCCAAAGTGACCGCCAACCTCTTCGTCCTGACCAAAGGCAAAGTATACGCTTCTGCGGGGCTTCTTTCCCGCTGCAATCAGTGCTTCAGCCGCTTCCATCAGGCTGACCAGTGTACCCTTCATGTCCAGTGTGCCGCGCCCCCAGATGCAGCCGTCATGCTCCTCACCGGCAAAGGGTGGGTAACTCCACTCTGCTTCGTCTCCGGCAGACACTACGTCCATATGGGCAAGAAAGAGTGCGGGCTTCAGGGAAGTGTCCTCCCCCTCCCACCGATACAGCAGGCTGTAATCGCTGACCCGCTCCCGCTGCATGGCTCTATGCACATTGGGGTAGGTCTCTTCCAGAAAGCCGACAAACCGCTCAAACGCCTGCCCATCAAGCTGCGACCGGTCTGCTTTGGAGACAGTCGGAATACTTACCGCCTGTGAAAGATGGGCTGCTGCGGCGGCTTCATCAATAATTGCAGGAGCCTCGGAGGGCTGAGCCTTTTCCTGCAGAGAGGGTATGGTAAGTGTCCTCACCACAATGATTACCAGCAGAAGCGCAAGCAGCGCCCCTGCCGCATACAGAATATAAAGCATAACGCGAAGATTCCTTTCTTATGCGCAAATAACATCATGATTCTATCATATTGCGACAGTAAAATAAACAGTAAATTTGCTCTTTGGCACATTTGTTTTTTCAGCCGTCTGAGCATACCATTCCCCCGTCACACCGCTGTGTATAGTTGCATTTTTCACCGCAAAGTGCTATGATAATTTCGTATAATATTTTGCAGAATTATCGCTGAAAACTATCCTTGAGAGGAGGGCATTGACCAAATGAAACTGCGACGTGCTGCCGCATTTTTCCTCGTTCTGGTGCTTCTGTGCCCTATGTTTGCCCTGCCCGCCCGCGCCTCTGCCGCTGATTCCACGCCGATGATAGCACTCAGGACAAGTGTAGGCGACCGCGGCGTAAGCGTTACCGTAACCGTACAGGACTGCACCGACATTTCTGCGGTGTTCTTTTCCTTCGGCTATGATTCCTCTGCCCTGACACTCTGCGACGCGGAGGGCACCCCCACCGCAGATGCAGATGCCATCTCCCCCGCTCCCCAGCTAAAACTGCTGGATTTGCGCATTGACGAGCACGCGGGGCTGGTGGGCGCGGAGCTGCTTGCCTACCCCAACATTATCCGCACCAAGGGCGAAGAGCAGGTAGTTGCCACACTGTACTTTCTGAAAAAGCAGGGGCGTTATGACGACTTTACCCTCTGCACTTCCGAGGATAACCGCAGCTTCCTCAGCAGCTTTACCACCGACTACGGCGGCATGGGCGGCTGTGTGCTAAAAACCTCGCTGGACAAGTTCACGGTAAATGACGGCACACTTGCTTTCCTTATTGACCCGCCCGTTGACGAGCCTGACACCACTGCCGCAGAGGATGCTCAGACCACCACTGGGGCTATGACCACCACCACTGAGGCTTCCGCCCCCGATACAACGACAACCGACACTACCACTTCCACGCAGCCTGACGCACAGCCGGAAGGGGATATGACCGAGATAATCCGCATTGGCGGTCTTTCCCGCCTTGAGACCGCTGTGCTGGTCAGCCAGAAGGGCTGGTACTGCTCCGACACCGTTATTCTCGCCAACGCAACAGGTTTTCAGGACGCACTGGTGGGTGTGCCCCTTGCGGCGGCATACGATGCTCCCATTCTGCTGACAACAGGCAGAATGCCTGAGGCTATACTGCTTGCGGAGCTGCGGCGGCTTGGCGCGCAGAACATCTATATACTTGGCGGTCAAACTGCCGTTTCTGTATATGAAGAAAACGCCCTGCGAGCCAACGGCATGAACGTCATGCGCATCTGCGGCGACAACCGTTTCTCCACCGCTGTTGAGGCGGCGAAACTACTTAAGATGAAGCTGCCTAATGGCTTCTCCGAGCTGATTTTCCTCAATGCGGAAAGCTATGCCGATGCTTTAGCCATAAGCGCGATTGCCGCCATCAACGGCTGTCCCATACTGTACGCACCGCTGAAAGGCACTCTCAGCTACGAAACAACCGAGTTTATCAAGAGCGCAGGCTGCAGCAAGGCTGTGGTCATTGGCAGCAGCGGCTCTGTTTCCGACGAAGCCTTCGCCGCAATAGAGGCCTGCGGGCTTGATTGCACCCGCGTATACGGCAGCGACCGCTACGGCACAGCCCTTGAGATTTACAGCCGCTACGAGAGCAGTCTTACCGGTAAGGGTGTACTGCTTGCAACAGGCGAAAACTTCCCCGATGCGCTTTCCGGCGCGGCACTGGCTGCCCGCCAGAAGCTGCCTGTGGTGCTGGTCGGCGACAACATCAGCGCCAAGCTGCGCCTCTGGTTTATCAACCACGAGCCGGAATACGCGTATATCCTCGGTGGTCGTGACGCACTGACCGACGACACTGTAAACACTCTGCTTGGGCTTCGCCCATAGGCGGTAACGCTTATAGCAAAGGCAATCAAAATGCGAAAAGAGGTATACCTGCATGGATAACCGCGAGCGATTCCTTGACATATGTCAGCGGGAGATTAAGCGAGAGGGCATTGACAAGCTGCTGGAGTTTCTCACCTCCCCCTCCTCTGACTTCTTCACCGCACCCGCCAGTACACGCTACCACTGCGCCCACGAGGGAGGTCTGCTGGAACACAGCCTTAATGTATACGACAACCTCCGCGACTACCTCTCCCGCCAGCGCGCAAAGGACGGCTTTCATTTGGATTACTCGGAGGAAACTATCGCGCTGGTTTCCCTCTTCCACGATTTATGCAAGGTAAACTGCTACAAGATAGGCTCACGCAATGTAAAGGACGAGCGCGGCGTATGGCACGCTGTGCCCACCTACGAGTTTGACGACCGCCTCCCTTACGGTCACGGCGAAAAGTCGGTGTACATTCTCAGCGGCTATATGCGCCTTACCCGCGAGGAAGCCTTTGCGATACGCTATCATGTTGGCTTTGCAAGCAGCGTTGACAACCGCACTGTCAGCTCTGCAATGGAGATGTTCCCCCTTGCGCTGGCACTGTACATCGCTGACCTGGAGGCCACATACTTCCTTGAGACCCGAGGAAGCTGATTAGTTTTTCTTATCAAATACACCTTTGTGCAGAGCAAAAATGCGTCTGCACAGAAGAAAGAGGATATGTATTATGTTTGGTGCCAATAAAGCAACAGATAAAAACGAAAAGAAAAAGTACAAGGGCAAGTGGCGCAAATTCGTTTCCTACTACAAGCCTTTCAAAGGCATATTCGCTGCCGACCTTTTCTTTGCTTTCCTCAGCGCGGCGATAACGCTGGTCATTCCCCTCATCATTCGCTATATTACAAATGAGGTCATATACCAAGAGAGCAGTGCGGCACTGCGCACCATCGGCATACTTGTCGCGGTGATGATAGGGCTGGTGGCAATCGAATGCTTCAGCAATTTCTTTGTCGCAACCTATGGTCACATGATGGGTGCGCGCATCGAGCGTAATCTGCGTGCAGAGATTTTCTCCCACTACCAGAAGCTTTCCTTCACCTTCTTTGACGACCAGAAGGTGGGTCAGCTTATGTCCCGTGTAACAAACGACCTTTTTGAAATCAGTGAGCTTTTCCACCACGGTCCGGAGGACATCGTCATCTCGGTAATCAAACTGACCGGCTCACTGATAATACTGCTTTCGGTCAACGTCAAGCTGGCTATTGTCGCCTTTGCGCTGCTGCCCATCATGCTGGTGTATTCCATCTGGTGCAACAGAAAGATGAAGCGCGCTTTCAAGGAAAACCGCGCCCGCATCGCCGACATCAACGCACAGCTTGAGGACAGCCTTTCCGGTATCCGCGTGGTCAAATCCTTCACCGGCGAGCAGCTTGAGATGGAGAAATTCGCCGAGGGCAACGAGCGTTTTGTCCAGAGCAAGAAGGTTTCCTATCATTATATGGGTCTCTTCCATTCGGGACTGGGCGCATTCACCACCCTCATCACCATCGCGGTTATCGGCTGCGGCGCTGTGTACATCATGGACCGCTCCATTGAAATCACCGACCTCATCACCTTCATGCTGTACATAAACAACTTCACCGAGCCTGTACGCAAGCTCATCAGCTTTACCGAGCAGCTTCAGAACGGTATGTCCGGCTACGAGCGTTTCCTTGATATTCTCGCCGTCGATCCTGACATAGTTGATGCTCCCGATGCAAAGGAGCTGACCTGCGTCAAGGGCGAAATCACCTTTGACGATGTATCCTTCCACTACAGCGGTCACGAGGAGCAGGTGCTGCAGGGCATCAACCTCGATGTGAAGGCAGGCGAATATGTGGCTCTGGTTGGCTCTTCCGGTGCGGGAAAGACCACCCTTTGCAGCCTTATCCCCCGCTTCTACGAGGTTTCCGGCGGCAGTATCTCCATCGACGGACAGGACATACGCACCGTCACCACACGCAGCCTGCGTGAATCTATCGGTATCGTTCAGCAGGACGTATACCTCTTTGCGGGCAATGTAATGGAGAATATCCGCTACGGTCGCCCCGATGCCACCGACGAAGAGGTCATCGAGGCAGCACACCTTGCAAATGCCCATGAGTTTATCTCCGCCCTGCCTGACGGCTACAATACCTACATCGGACAGCGTGGCATCAAGCTTTCCGGCGGACAGAAGCAGAGGCTTTCCATCGCCCGTGTATTCCTGAAAAATCCGCCTATCCTCATCTTTGACGAAGCCACCTCCTCGCTGGACAACGACAGTGAGCGTGTAGTGCAGGAGTCGATGGAGGCACTTGCCGCCAACCGCACCACGCTGGTCATTGCACACCGCCTTTCCACCATACGCAACGCGCAGCGCATACTGGTGCTGACTGAGGACGGCATTGCCGAGCAGGGCACGCACTATGAATTGCTTGCAAAGAAGGGAATCTATGCAGCCCTGTACAACAGAGTATAAACAAAACAGAATTTATGGCAAATCTCCTTGACAAACGACATCTATAGTGATATATTTTCTTTTCTGTAGGCACTAAATAAATAAGAATCGCAGGTATAGCATTATGCAGGTTTTGTTGAGCATTTCCATCGCATTGGCTTCGGGACTTCTGATTTCCCGAATCTCCCGCAAACTGGGACTTCCCGCCGTTACCGCTTACCTTGTAGCGGGCATACTTATCGGTCCCTACCTCATCGGACGCATCGGTGTTGATGGTCTTGGTTTTAACACCCTTGAGGACGTCAAGTCCCTTGGCATCATATCCGATGTGGCACTGGGATTTATCGCTTTCTCCATCGGAAATGAATTCCGTCTGGGTCAGCTAAAGCAGACCGGCAAGCAGGCTACCATCATTGCCATCTTCCAGGCTCTGACTGCCACGCTGCTTGTTGATGCAGCACTTATCGGTCTGCACTTTATCATCGGGGACAAGCTGCCCATTCCCGTATGCATTACGCTGGGTGCTATAGCAACCGCTACTGCCCCAGCCGCTACCCTCATGGTCGTCCGTCAGTACAAGGCCAAGGGTAAGCTGACCGACATTCTCCTCCCCATCGTCGCACTGGACGATGCTGTGGGTCTTGTGGTGTTTGCCGTTTCCTTCGGCATTGCAAGAGCAATGGAAAGCGGCAACTTCGACATTGTTTCCGTGCTGGCTGAACCGCTGCTTGAAATCGTGCTTTCTCTTGCACTGGGTGCCGCAGCCGGTGCGCTGCTCACCTTTATCGAGCGTTTCTTCCACTCCAACACCAAGCGTCTGTGCATGGCAGTTACCTTCGTGCTGCTGACCGTTTCCCTCTCCATGATGAAGTTTGAGGTAGGCCGTGTACATATCGGTTTCTCCTCTCTGCTGGTGTGCATGATGCTGGGCACCATGTTCTGCAATATGTGCGAATTCTCCGAGGAAATCATGGAGAAAACCGACCGCTGGACCGCTCCCCTCTTCGTTCTTTTCTTCGTCCTCAGCGGTGCGGAGCTGGAACTGGGCGTATTCAAAGACCTAGCCATCGTTGGCGTTGGTCTGCTGTACATACTGGCACGTTCCGCCGGTAAGTATTACGGCGCTTCAATCAGCGCAAGAGCAACCCACTGTGACGAGAGCATCTGCAAGTATCTCGGTGTCACCCTGCTTCCGCAGGCGGGCGTTGCGCTTGGTATGTCGGTCACTGCAGCACAGCAGCTTACCGGCGGCGGCGCACTGGTGAGAAATATCTCCCTCTTCGCTGTACTTATCTACGAGCTGGTCGGTCCTCTGCTGACAAAGATTGCACTGACCAAGGCAGGCGATATTCGTCCCGAGGATAAGCCCGCGCCGCGTGTACGCACCTGCGCAGGCAGCCGCTGACGGATACAGCATATAGACAGACAAAGAAATCCGGTAAGAACCTGTTTCGGTTCTTACCGGATTTTTCTATGCTATATTAATGATTAAAGGTCGTAATACAGACCGAACTCTGCGGGGTGAGGAATGGAATTGATGCGGTCGTTTTCCGCACGGCGCTTCTCCAGCCAGATCTGGATAAGACGCTCGGGGAATACACCACCGGCGGTGAGGTATTCGTGGTCAGCCTCCAGAGCATCCAGAGCCTCGGTGAGGTTTCTGGGCAGGCCCTGAATCTTCTTCTTCTCCTCGTCGGACAGCTTGTAGAGGTTGTAATCGAAGGGACCCCAGCCGCTGGCAGAGGGATCGATTTTGTTCTTGATGCCATCAAGACCTGCCATCAGGATAGCAGCGTAGGCGTAGTAGGGATTGCAGGTAGCATCGGGATTGCGCAGCTCAAAACGCTTGACCTCGGGAGCCTTGGCGTATGCGGGGATACGGATAACGGCACTTCTGTTGGAGGTGGCGTAGCCGATGGTTACGGGAGCCTCGAAGCCGGGAACAAGACGCTTGAAGGAGTTGGTGGAGGGGTTGGTGATGGCGCAGAGAGAAGGACAGTGCTTGAGCAGACCGCCCATGAACCAATGCGCAAGCTGGCTCAGACCGGAATAGCCTTCTGCATCATAGAACAGGGGCTTGCCGTCCTTCTTGAGCAGCATATGGACGTGCATACCGTTGCCTGCCTCAGCGGGAATGGGCTTGGGCATGAAGGTAGCGGTTCTGCCGTCCTTGACAGCCTCGTTCTTGACGACATACTTGATGATCATGGTCTTATCTGCCAGATCGACCAGATCGCCCAGCTCAACCTCTATCTCAACCTGACCGGGGCCGCCAACCTCATGGTGATGATACTTGACAGCAACGCCCCACTCGTCAAGAGCCATGCACATACGGGAACGGAGGTTATAGGTGATGTCGCGGGGAGCGGCGCAGTGATAGCCTGCCTTAAGGGGCACCTGATAGCCGTTGTTGTGACCGTCATCTACGCCGGTGTTCCACTCAGCCTGACGGGTATCTACATGATAAGCAACGTGCTGGGGCTTGCTCTCATAGCTGACATGGTCGAAGATATGGAACTCGAACTCCGGTCCGATAATCATTTCATCGGCGATGCCGGTGGACTTCATGTACTCGATGGCTGCCATCGCAACATTGCGGGGATACTGGTCAAAGGGAGTGTTTTCCTTCTCGCCGATAACGCAGACATCGCCAACCATGGAAAGGGTGGGAATGTCCACATAGGGGTCGATCTGGGCACTCTCGATGTTGGGGATAAAGACCATGTCGCTCTTCTCAACGGGCGCATAGCCGTAGTTGGAGCCATCGAAGCCTATGCCGTACTTCATGGTGTCTTCGTTAAAACGCTCTGCGGGAATGGTGATGTGTCTCCATCTGCCGTCCAGATCGATCATCTTGAAGTCGATCATACGGATTCCGTTTTCCTTGCAGAACTGCTGGACCTGCTCTACTGTTTTGAGCATACAGAATTGCCTCCGTTCAAACTTTACTTTTCTTTTTATTTAATGCTGCACTGTGCAGCAATTACACCTATTTTCCCAGTTAATACCGATTTTGTCAAGTGGGTATATTACGATATACTGCGGATTTCGCACTCCAGTGTTACTCCGGTCTGCTCCAGAACGGTCTTCTGGATATGGGCAACCAGCCCGAGTACGTCTGCGCAGGTGGCACCGCCCTTGTTGACGATGAAACCTGCGTGCTTCTCGCTGACCTGCGCACCGCCTACCGATGCACCTTTCAGCCCGCACTGCTCAATCAGACCGCCTGCATAGTAGCCAACGGGTCTTTTGAACACACTGCCCGCACTGGGCAGCTCCAACGGCTGCTTGCTCTTTCTTCTTTGAAGAATATCGTCCATCTGGGCGCGGATTTCCCGCTGGTCACCGGGCTTGAGCTGGACGCTGACCGCGGTGATAATATATGGCTGATGCTGGAACACACTGGTACGATAGCCAAACTCGCACTGGTCGGCGTTGTATACGTTCCATGCGCCGTCCGGTGTGATGTACTCGCAGGAAACGACAACATCCTTCATCTCACCGCCATATGCACCGGCGTTCATAAAGGCTGCGCCGCCTACAGAGCCGGGAATACCCCACGCAAACTCAAGCCCCGTAAGAGAGGCATCAAGTGCCGCGTGGCACATTGCGGAGAGGGTAGCTCCCGCACCGGCGCGCAGTATGCCCGATTCGCTGACGGTAATCTCGCAGAATTGCTCGTCAAGGCGCAGCACCACGCCGCCAATGCCGTTGTCGTCCACCAGCATATTGCTGCCGTT
>SVPT01000075.1 GCA_015065695.1 Oscillospiraceae bacterium
CAGGCTGCCGAGGAAACTGCACAGGCTGCCGAGGAGACTGCAAAGGCTGCCGAGGAAACTGCACAGGCCGCTGAGGAGACTGCAAAGGCTGCCGAGGAAACTGCACAGGCTGCCGAGGAGACTGCAAAGGCTGCCGAGGAGACTGCAAAGGCTGCCGAGGGAACTGCAAAGGCTGCTGAGGAGACTGCAAAGGCTGCTGAGGAGACTGCAAAGGCTGCCGAGGAGACTGCAAAGGCTGCCGAGGAAGCCGCAAAAGCTGCCGAGGAAACTGCAGCCGCACAGGCTGACAAGGTTGCCGAAAAGGCGGCTGCCGCCATTGCTGCCATGAACGCAGCCAGAAAGCAGCAGTCTGCATCGGAGTCTGCACCCAAGCCCAAGCAGAAGAAATCCAATTCCGGTCTGCCCGCACCGGTCATCGGTCCCCGTGACCTTACCGCTGTGCGCGAGGCAAGAAAGCAGAAGGCGGAAAACGCAGGCGATGACTTCAGCAAGAACTTCCTTGTCTGCGCCTCCCCCCACATTCACAACGGCGAAACCACCCGCACTATCATGGGTGACGTACTCTTCGCCCTGCTGCCCGCGGCAATCGCCTCCGTATTCTTCTTCGGCTGGCGTTCACTCATCACCATTCTGGTGTGCGTTGTTTCCTGCGTTGCCACCGAGGCGGTGTGCCGCGTCATTATGAAGCGCCGCCAGACCATCAGCGACCTTTCCGCCGCCGTAACAGGCGTTATCCTTGCATTCTGCCTGCCCCCTGAGATCAATCCCCTCTTCTGCGTCATCGGTTCGATTGTAGCCATCGCAGTGGTCAAGCAGATGTTCGGCGGCATCGGCATGAACTTTGCCAACCCCGCCGCCACCGCCCGCATAGTCCTTATGCTCAGCTTCCCCGTTGCCATGACCACCTACTCCGTACCCTTCTCCTGGTGGGACAAGGCCAACTACGACGCTGTTTCCACTGCCACCCCGCTGGCACAGCTTGCCGACCCCGCTTCCGGCACCTGCACCAATCTGGAGCTGCTGCTGGGCTTCCACGGCGGCTGCCTTGGTGAAACCTGCGCCATCGCCCTGCTGGTGGGCGGTCTGTTCCTGCTGCTGCGCGGCATCATCACCTGGGAGATTCCTGTCAGCTTCCTTGGCACTGTGGCAGTCATTTCCCTCATCGCCGGTCAGGACCCCATCTATCAGCTTCTTTCCGGCGGCGTTATGCTGGGTGCCATCTTCATGGCAACCGACTACGCAACCTCCCCCGTCAACAGCAGAGGCAAGCTCATCTACGGCGTGGGCTGCGGTCTGCTGACCATGCTTATCCGGCTTTTCGGCTCGATGACCGAGGGTGTTTCCTTCGCCATCCTGCTTATGAACATCATCACCCCGCACATCGACAACCTTACCCTCAACCGTGCATTTGGAGAGGAGCGTGACGCGGCATGAGTAAAGCAACCAAGAAAAGACCTGCCCCTCCGGTAAAGAACACTGCCGCCGGCAAGCCTGCCGCAGCAGCAAAAGCCCCCGCAGCGGCAAAGAACACTGCCGCCGCCAGAAAGCCCGCCGCTCCCCAAAAGGGCGGCAAGGAAATCAATTACGGCGAGGTGGCAAAGATTGCCGCCATTCTGACCGCCATCTGTCTGGTCATTACGGCACTGCTTGCCGCAACCAACACCCTGACAGAGGAAAGAATCGCAGCCAACGCACTGCTGGAAAAGCAGGAAAGCTGCTCCATGGTGCTGCCCGCACCCGAGCATCTTCAGCTTGCTGTCAGCGACTGTGACGTATACATTGCCGTCAGCGGCGGCGATGTCACCGGCGCGGTAATCACCACCGCCTCCAAGGGCTACGGCGGCGATGTTCAGGTAATGACCGGTATTGATATGTCCGGCAACATCACCGGTGTGCGTATCCTCGAGCACGCCGAGACTCCCGGTCTTGGCGCAAACGCGGAGAAACCCTTCTTCCTCGGTCAGTTTGTCACCGACTGGCAGAATGGCGAGACCCGCCCCGACCGCTTCGCAGTGACCAAGGACGGCGGCACCATTGATGCCGTCACCGCTGCCACCCGCAGCTCCAGAGCCGTCACCAACGCGGTCAACAGCGCGATAGAGGTTTTCGAGCGGCTGCACGATGCCGGTGCGCTGGTGCTTCCGGAGGGCTATGTGCCTCCCGCACTGTCCGCGCCCGTTTCTTCCACCGACGCCAGCCCCTCGGACGTAACCGCCGACCCCGACCCCGACAACAACGGTGAAGAAAACACCGTCCCCACAGTAGTTGCAGGAGGTGACCAGCAATGAGCCAGTGCAAAAACGCTCCCAAGAAATCGGTATTCAAGACCATAGGCGATGCCTTTGTCAACGGTCTTATAAAGGAAAACCCTGTACTTTGTCTGGTGCTGGGCACCTGCCCCACCATGGCAGTCACCACCTCTGCAAGCAATGCCCTCGGCATGGGCGCGGCGGCTACACTGGTGCTCATCTGCTCCAACACCGTCATTTCCCTTCTGCGCAAGGTCATTCCCCAGAAGGTGCGTATCCCCGCCTACATAACCATCATCGCCGGTTTCGTTACCATTGTGCAGATGCTGGTAAAGGCATTTGTCCCCGAGATTGACAAGTCGCTGGGCATATTCCTGCCCCTCATCGTTGTCAACTGCATCATTCTCGGTCGTGCCGAGATGTTCGCAAGCAAAAACCGCGTCGCCCTCTCCGCGCTGGACGGTCTGACCATGGGCATCGGCTTTACCGCCGCCCTGCTTGCCATGGGCATTATCCGCGAGGTGCTGGGTGCCGGTGCCATCTTCGGTCACGAGCTGACCTTCATCACCCAGAGCAGCTGGCTTGCCCCGATGATCATATTCATTCTGCCTCCCGGAGGCTTCTTCGTCTTTGGTATGCTCATCGCTCTGGTGGGCAAGCTGACCGGCAAAAAGAACCAGCCTGAGGAATTCGGCTGCGACCGCTGCCCCGCTGCTGCCACCTGCTCCATCCGTGTGAAAGGAGGCGAGCTTGATGCTTGATTTTCTGATGTTCAGCGCCGCCAGCCTTGCCGATATTGCCTCCAATGCCGACATCGTATCGCTGGCTGACGTATCGGCTTCCGATGCCGCTGCTGCCGCAGCCCCCTCCATACCCTTCCTGCTGCGTCTGCTGGGCGTTATTCTCGCCGGTATTCTTACGGAGAACTTTGTTCTCAGCAAGTTCCTCGGCTGCTGCCCCTTCCTCGGCGTTTCCAAGAAGCTGGACACCGCTGTGGGCATGAGTGCCGCCGTTATCTTCGTCATGGTGCTTGCCACCGCCGTTACCTATCCCCTGTACCGCCTGCTGGACAGCCTTGGACTGGAATATCTCCAGACCCTTGTGTTCATTCTGGTCATCGCGGCACTGGTTCAGCTTGTCGAAATCGTGCTGAAGAAGTTCATACCCTCCCTGTACGAATCCCTTGGCGTATATCTCCCCCTCATCACCACCAACTGCGCCGTACTGGGCATCACCATTCTGGTCATTGACAACTACTACGGCATTTCCGCAGGCTACACCTTCGGTGGCGGTTATGTTACCGCACTGTGCGCCGCACTTGGCTCGGGCATCGGCTTCCTTGTGGCAATGGTGCTGTTTGCCGGTGTGCGCGGCAGAATGGAGCAGAGCGACATTCCCGAGATGCTCAAGGGTCTGCCCATCACTCTGGTTGCTGCCGCCATCGTTGCCATGTCCTTCATGGGCTTCTCCGGCATCATCGCCAACCTTGGCCTGCAGTAAGGGAAGGAGATAACCGCTATGTTTGACATTACATCAATTCTTATCCCTGTCGGCATTGTTGCCGGTATAGGACTTATCGCCGGGGCGGGTCTTGCCATCGCCTCCGCGCTGATGGCTGTGCCTGTGGACGAAAAGGCAGAGAAGATAACCGAGGTGCTGCCCGGCGCAAACTGCGGTGCCTGCGGCTTCTCCGGCTGCGCCGGCTACGCTGCCGCCCTCTCCAAGGGCGAGGCAAAGAACGGTATGTGTATCCCCGGCGGCGAGGACGCTGCCGCTGCCATCGCCGGCATCATCGGCGGCAGTGCTGCCCCTGTTGAAAAGAAAACCGCCGTTGTCCACTGCCTCGGCACCTACGACAACACCTCCGACAAGATTGAGTATCAGGGAGTCAACTCCTGTGCCGCCGCCATGCAGCTTTTCGGCGGCGTGGCAAGCTGCGCCTTCGGCTGCATCGGTCTGGGTGACTGTCAGCGTGCCTGCCCCTACGGTGCCGTCAACGTCTGCAACGGCGTTTCCACCATCAACGCAAACCTGTGCAAGGGCTGCGGTCTGTGCTCCAAGGCTTGTCCCAAGGGCATCATCAGCCTTGAGCCTGTCGGCAAGGCCTTTGTATACTGCTCCAGCCGTGTAAAGGGCGGCGAGACCCGCAAGGTGTGCAAGGCGGGCTGCATCGGCTGTATGCGCTGCACCAAGGTGTGCGAGACCGGTGCCATCACTGTCACCGACTTCTGCGCCAGCGTGGACTCCGCAAAATGCACCGGCTGCGGCAAGTGCGTTGACGTTTGCCCCGCACACATCGTGCGCCTGAGAGGATAACACAATGAAAAAACAACACTGGCTGCGTTTGCTCTGCCCCCTGCTTTGCCTTTTGCTCTGCCTCTCCGGCTGCGGGGAGCAGAGCAGCGCTCTGGACCGCATACTTTCGGAGAAGGTCATACGCGTCGGTCTCCCTCCGGATTTTATGCCCATGTCCGTTGAAACTTCAGAGGGTGTTTCCGGTATGTCGGTGGACATCGCTCTGGAGGTTTCCAAACGCCTCGGCGCAAAGCCCGAGTTTATCTTCATCGGGCAGGACGAGGCACTGGCTGCCCTTGAGGACGGCACTGTGGACTGCTACATGGGCTTCTGCACCGACGACACCAAGGTAAAATCCAGCATACTGACCATAGGCATGGGTCGCCTCTGCCGTCAGGCAGCGGTGGTTTCCGAATCGTCCGACATCACCCAGCTTGTCAACCTGACCGGACGTACAGTCGCACTGGTCAGCGGCAGCGACGCGGCTGCGGCACTGGACGAGGCTGTGGTCATGAAGGAAAGCCTTGGCGAAATCATAGCGGCAGAGAGCGAGGACGAGCTGTTTGAGCTGCTCGACAGCGGAGAATGTGACGCTGCGCTGATGTGCGAGCTGCGCGCCCTTTATGAGCTGCGCCACGGCAGCACAGACTATCGCATTGTTCCCGATGTCCTTTCGGAATATCACATGGTAATCGCCTTCCACAACCGCGACAGCGCCCTCAGAGAGCGCGTGACCATCATCTTCGGTGATATGACCGATGACGGACAAATGAAGCAAATCAACGAGCGGTGGTTTGGTCAATAACCTTGCCACTGCTCTTCGGCTTATTGACCAAAAGGAAATTTAAGGCAAGAATAACTCAAGCTCCCCATCAGAACCCAATAAAATAACAAGCACATTCAATTGTGCGGAGAGGCTGACTAATGGCAGAGAGCAAAAGAAAGACTGCGACCATAAAGGACATCGCAAGAGAAACCAACCTTTCCCCTTCTACTGTTTCCAATTATCTTAACGGACACAAGGTGCGAGAAAGCACCCGCCTTCTCATTGAAGCTGCCATCGAGAAGCTGCAGTACCGTGTCAATGAAGCCGCCCGTGAGGTGCGTTGCGGAAGGAGCAGAATAGTAGGCATAATCGTACCCAATCTGCAGATGGATTATGCCCGCTCCTTTGCACTGCACGCCCGCTATCAGCTTGAGCGGATGGGCTTTATTACGCTTGTATACGACTGCAACTCCAGCGATGCCGAGGAGATGAAGTATGTTGAACGCATGATGCGTCGCCGCGCCTGTGCGATAATCTCCCTCCCCTTTAATCCCCACACGGAAGTGTACCAGATGGTAATGGAAAACGGCACACCTCTCATTACCATCGGCGACCCCATCGAGACCTTCAACACCGACCGGGCAGCTATTGACGATACACCCGCCTTCAAGGAAATGATAAGTGACCTCTACGACGCCGGTCACACCCGCGTGGGTGTCATTATGGGGCAACTCGACCATTCGGTAATGGGCAGGAGGCTTCAGGTTTTCAAAGATTGTTTTGAGGAGAACTTCGATTCCCTTGACGACAATCTTATCCTCTCCCTGCCCTGTCAGACGGTCGATTCCGGCTACACCGCAGCCTACCAGATGATGGACAGCCCCAATCCCCCCACTGCCATCGTCTGCATGAACAGCGAGCTGCTGACCGGTGCGCACATCGCCCTTATGGAGCGTGGCCTGCGTATTCCTGACGACATATCTCTGTGCGGCGTTGGAATAAACGACGGTCGTGATAACGCTTCATCCCGCCGCCTGAGCATAATACAGCAGCCCATTGCAAGGCTGGCAGAGGGCGTCGCTCAGAGAGTCCGACAGATTTACATTGCCGGAAAAGACGGTTCTGATTTGAAAGTCAGCATCGAGATAATGGCAACCTACAGGCGGGCGCAGAGCATTGCCCCTCCTCCCCACAAAAAAAAGCAAATAACAACAGGTGATTAACAAACTATGATAAAGCTATTCGATTCCCGCGACCGGGAATACCGCAGCCCCTTTGGTGCAGTGGCAGAAGGTGTGTCCGTGCATATGCGCATATGCCTGCCCCGAGACCTGCACTGCTCAGCAGCCAACCTCATTGTGCTTGCCGATGACACCGGCGAGCGTCAGTCCTTCAATATGTTCTGGTGCGGCACCGACGGCACCAAGGAATGGTGGGAGCTGGACTATGCCGCGGAAAAGGCGGGCCTGTACTTCTACTGGTTTTCCATCACGGCAAACGGCAGGGAGCAGCTCATTGAGCGCGGAGACCGTGCCTGCGGCCGCTTCACTGACCATGTGCGTACTTCCTGGCAGCTTACCGTCTACGAGCAGGACTTTGTCACCCCAGACTGGCTGGACGGCGGCGTTATGTACCAGATTTTCCCCGACAGCTTCTGCCGCAGCGAAAAGCCCCACAAGGGCGTACCCACCGACCGCATAATGCTGCAATGGGGCGACCAGCCCCACTGGCGGCAGGACAGCGACGGCATCTTCCGCAACAACCGCTTCTTCGGCGGCGACATAGAGGGCATAATCAGCAAGCTGGATTACCTCAGCGGTCTGGGCGTTACCTGCATCTACCTCAACCCCATTTTTGAATCCCACGAAAACCACCGCTACAGCACCGCCGACTATTCCAAAATCGACTCCATGCTGGGCGATGAAAAGGACTTTGCCCGCCTGTGCGCGGAGGCAGAAAAGAGGGGTATGCGCATCATTCTGGACGGTGTGTTTTCCCACACCGGCTGCGACAGCGTGTACTTCAACAAATACCGCCGCTATCCCAACGACGGCGCGTACAACTCCCAGCAGTCCCCCTACCGCTCCTGGTACAACTTCCAGCAGTGGCCGGACAAGTATTCCTCCTGGTGGGGCTTTGAGACCCTGCCCGAGCTGCACGAAGAGGACGAGGGTGTCCTCGGCTACATCTGCGGCGACGGAGGCATCGTGCAGCGCTGGCTGCAGCGGGGCGCAAGCGGCTGGCGGCTTGACGTGGCTGACGAGCTGCCCGACGGCTTTCTTGATGCCCTGCGCAGTGCGGCAAAGGCAAGCGACCCGCAGGCGGTCATCATCGGCGAAGTATGGGAGGACGCGAGCAACAAGTGCGCCTATTCTCACCGCCGCCGTTATCTCCTTGGCAAGCAGCTTGACTCGGTAATGAACTACTGCTTCAAGGAAGCTATCATGGCTTACCTTGTGTGGGGCGATGCAGCGCGGGCAATGGACATCATCATGTCTGTGCTGGAAAACTACCCCCCGCAGGTGGTGCGCCTGCTGATGAACCTAATCGGCACCCACGACACCGAGCGTGCCCTGACTGTGCTTGCAGGCGAATCCGCCGAGGGACACGACCGCAACTGGCAGTCCGGCAGGCAGCTTACCGACCAGCAGCGTACCCTCGCCATTCAGCGTTACCGGCTGGCATCGCTTATGCAGTACACCCTGCCCGGTGTGCCCAGCGTTTACTATGGCGATGAGATTGGTCTGGAGGGCTACAAGGACCCCTTCAATCGCAAGAGCTACCCTTGGGAATGTACCGACGAGACCCTGCGTGACTGGCACCGCTCATTGGCAGAGGTGCGCCGCAGCTTGGATTGCTTCCGCGGCGCAGACTTTGCGCCCATCAAGGCAGAGGGCGGCGTTATGGCATACGTCCGCAGTGGCGAAAAGGACACCGCTCTTATCGCCATCAACGCCTCCGCACAGGAGCAGCACCTCGCTCTGCCGGAGGGCTTTGAAGCATCTGCGCAGAGCCTTACCCTTGGCGGCAGCTCAATCACTGAATCTGATATTCGTCTTGCTCCCTACGGCGCGATAATACTTTCATGCAACTGCAAGGATGATAAATAATGGCAGAAAAGAAATTCCTGATACCGGCAGAAAAGCTGCGCCCCTTGGCTGAGGGACACGGTCTGTGCATGGCACCTGACACCATCGTGGTCATGGGGCTGCCTGTGCGCTCCATGTACCGTGTCATGCCCACCAGACGGCAGGACAGCGGTTGGCGTTTCTTTGCCGGAACCGAAACCAAATCCTATCTGGAAAACCCGCTGTACAACGGCATCTACGATGTCAACGTGGTCGCAAACTGCTGCCCTGAGATAATCCCCTTCCTCGATTCCCCACCCTACTCCGCCTACGAGGTTTCCCCCGATGGGCACTGGGTGGACGTATCCCTCTCCACCGACTGGACGGTCGTTTTCTAGGGAAACACTTACATACTGCGACTTTCCCTTTGAGCATTGGACTCGGATCCGTACCAACAATGCTATTGAACGGCTCAACCGTGAGATCAGACGAAGAACCAGAGTGGTCGGCTGCTTCCCTGACGGTAATTCCGCATTGATGCTGGTATGTGCCCGTCTGCGCCATGTTGCCGGCACTAAGTGGGGCTGCAAGAAATACATGAACATGAAGCATCATGAGGCGATTGAGGAAGCCGATGCCATCGCTTAACGCACACGAGTAGCATACAGAAAATCACGACAAACCTAGACGAGCTATGTTTGTCAACATACTCACGATTTCATTCTGGGACCCTGCAAACTAATTTGCGCATAAATCTTAACAGTACCTTGCAGTTACAGGGAGAAGAACCTATAAAAACAAAAACCGAACCCAGCGCCAATAGGCGACAGGTTCGGTTTTGATTGTTTTGTTGTTGCTGGCGGGGGTCGAACCCGCACTGTGTCAACTGATTCGACTGCGGGATCAGTTCATATCTACTTCAATAATGTTCTGAGGGTTATCGGATCCGTTTGAAGTGGACTGACTACCTGGGGGTAACTGAGAGATATCTCCACTGGAGCCATAAGGACGAGTCATTCCGTTAAGGAAAATCGCTCCCATTGCATATTGTGTATATCCGCAATGCACACACTTCTCTACGAAGTGCTCTCCGTTGCCGTCCGGCTTGAATTGATGACCTCCATAGTATTTTACGCAGAATTCGTACCCTACGGTATCGCTCAATTTGGGAGTATACGCACGTCTTTCCATATTCCATTGCAGTCTATCCGCGAGAGTGTGTGCAACACCCAGATTCTCTGGTGCGTTAAAATCAAGTTGTCTTATAGCTTCTATCATTTCCTGATCGGTACACACACCTTGGATGAGCCTTTCACGGCATACTTCATCTGTAAGTTTAAAATGCGTAAGCATGTTCCTGCGCGCCTCGCATTTAGCCACTTTGAAGCCATCATTGTTGGACTGTATGATCCTCTGCAAAAAGCCCGGGATGTTCATTTTTTCGATCGCATGTACTACCAGCCTGCGCTCCTCTTCCATCACAGCAAGCCTATTACCGACAATGGTACTATCGTCAGCAAACACAACCACGATTTTGGACAACGCCATGTGAGCGGAGAAAAGCATTGACATACAATGTGTTTCCAGCCAATTCTGCTCAAGCTCGCAGTTAACATTGAGATAATCAATACCCTCTTTATCAAGTTCACGCGAGTTATCATCAATAATTTTACCCAACTGATCGATAATATACTCGACATATTGCGTGTTGTTGCGATTGTCGTGAAAGAATAGGCACAAAGTGAGCAGACTTTTGGGCGATGTGATTTTTTCTATCGCCCTTGTGGTAATTCTGTGATCGGCTCTGTTTGCCCAGTAAAAAGCAAGATTAATCAAATCATGATCTGCGTTCTTCGGGAAATGATCAATGATATAATAAGCGACTGAGATGTTGTTTTCCGGGTCGATAAACTGTCCGATAGATAGCTCGTTTCGAGCTATCTCATATAAGGTCCTGTTCGACTGCTGTGCCATAAGGATGCTGATGGCTTCCTTTTTGATCTTCGGGGGGACGCTCGCCTCCAGGATTATTTCCTTCAGCAGCTTACGGAAATATTCAAGAACACCGGTGGACGTTCCTTTATCTTTATCAACGGGATTGTTGTACTTCAGATTCGCAATTCGATAAAGATAATAAGTCATCTCCATTCTTTCAAGCTGTCTTTCCATCAATCTGATATTATTTGGATAGACCGGTCTGATGATGCTGTCTGCCAGCCACTTCAGATCCTTTTCGCAGTGAACGTCATGATACCCTCTTGATAAACGTTTCGCCGTACGAACCGCTTTTGTCGGAAAAACGGTAGAAAAAAACGACGGCACATAATTACACTCCTCACATCCGTTATTTTTTATGATAAGTATGCGCATGTTGTTTTTGTCGAAAAGCTGCCATCCCACAACTTCTCGATCACTCGTTTATGTTTGTTCCTTTACACAGCTCCTCTCCTTTTGTTCTCTTTCAGCAAGAAATTGACTATTGCCTTTTAGTGTGCTGTACATGATTGATAATGTCGTAGCTCCGTTTCTCCGAACCACCGAGAGGCCTATGAAAAATACATTACCTCTCTTTTTTGATTACTTACATAATAACACGCAATTACATAAAAATCAATAATATTTTTCACAAACAACGAGCTGTTTTTTCGAATAATTACGGATACACTGATTTAATTTACCCAACCGGCAGCAGATATAGTATAATGGAAACGATGAAACAACAGCAGCCGGAGGTAGAAGGAATGTCCCAGATGAGCTTCAGTGATATGGAATACAGTTTTCGCAAGCGGACGACCAAGCGGGATGAATATCTCGGAATAATGGAAGAAATTATACCCTGGGATGAGTGGGCGGAATACATTCGTCCGTACTACCCATCGGGAAAGCGTGGTCTCCGGTAAAGGGTATAGAGAAAATGCTGCGGATGTACCTGTTGCAAATCTGGTTCAATCTTACTGACGAAGGCGTTGAAGATGCGATATATGACAGCTACGCCATGCGTAAGTTCATGGGTATAAACTTCATGGACGAACAAGTTCCCGATGCTACGACTCTTCTCAAATTCCGCCATCTGATTGAGGAAAACAAAATCGGCGAGCAGCTGTTCAGAGCCATCAACTATGTGCTGGAGCAGGCAGGCTGTATGATGAAGGGCGGCACCATTGTAGACGCCACGATAATCAATGCACCAAGCTCTACCAAAAACGCCGAGGGAAAACGCGATTCGAAAATGCATCAGAAAAAGAAAGGCAACGAATGGCGCTTCGGAACGAAGTGTCATATCGGGGTAGACGCCGGAAGCGGACTTGTTCACACCATTACGGCGACTGCCGCAAATATTCATGACATAAGCGAAACCTCGAAGCTGATACGCGAAGATGATGAGATTGTCTATGGTGATTCCGGATATCTTGGGATAAAAAATCGCAAATCGTCGGCACGCTGCAAGGTCGAACATACTTTCAGAATCACCAAGGGTGATTTCGGATACCGAAAGGTCGTCTATCGAGGCATAGCCAAAAATCTGAACCGTTTGAATATCATGTTCGCCTGCGCCAATCTGTTGATGTGCAAGAGCGAAACGCCCTCTTTTGCCTGCAAAGGGATAACTGCGCCCTTTGCGGGAATCGGACAAGGAACAAGGGCATACAGGGTGGATATATCGTGATTTTCGCGCCTGTTTCGGCCGAGTTGTTTAAGAAATTCAGCGCTTGCTTCGGATTATTGCTGCAAAGGCGCTTTGTTCAGCGTATCCCTAGAGCGGATAAACACAACCAAACACGAGAAATAAAGAGGACGAAGCCATATTCAGGCTTCGTCCTTCCTTTTTTGTCGCGAACAATAATCCATACCCAAAAGTAAGCCCCCTCCCCGACTGTGTCGGAGAGGGGGCAACTTATCTGGTTATGACACTGTCATTGAGCTGAATTTCTCAATCAGACTCTAGCACGATTGGTACGGCCCTTGGTGAAGGTGAGTACCGCAAGGCTGGTGATGAACAGTGCAATGATGATTTCCACAGGCATATCGTCGCCGGTTCTGGGAGAGCTGTCGCTGTCGCCAAGAACTCTGGTGATCTGGCTCTCGGTTGCGCCGAGAACGGTAGTGCCGGTGTAGCCATTGATGTAGGATACATTGGTGATAGCCTTATCAATGGTGATGGGCTGGGTAGCGGTACCGGTGTACTGAACGCCGTCGATGGTGTGGGTGGTGCTGTAGAGGCTTCTGTCAACGGTCTCAGAGATGATAACCTTGGTGCCGTAGGGGATGCCGGAGATGACGTTGCTCTCGCCGTTGGAGAGAGTGAACTGACCATCGCCAACGATGTTGCCATAGTCGTCTACGACACGGAAGATGAACTTGCCGGTACGCTGTTCGCCGGTAACGGTCTTGCTCAGGTCGATAGAACCGGTGAGAAGCTCGTTGGTGAATACGACCTTCTTGTCGCCGTCGATCTTGACAAGAGCAGTGCCGCTGGAGA
>SVPT01000076.1 GCA_015065695.1 Oscillospiraceae bacterium
TAGGAGTCTGGGCCGTGTCTCAGTCCCAATGTGGCCGATCAACCTCTCAGTCCGGCTACTGATCGTCGACTTGGTAGGCCGTTACCCCACCAACTATCTAATCAGACGCGAGCCCATCTCTCAGCGGATTGCTCCTTTGGTAACAGAATCATGCGGTCCCGTTACGTTATGTGGTATTAACGTTCGTTTCCAAACGGTATTCCACTCTGAGAGGCAGGTTACTCACGTGTTACTCACCCGTCCGCCACTAGGTTAAGCCTTCGCTTACCGAAGTATTAAAAGAAATAACCTCGTTCGACTTGCATGTGTTAGGCACGCCGCCAGCGTTCGTCCTGAGCCAGGATCAAACTCTCTAAAATATTGTATCTCAATCCCGAAGGATTAAAATCATATTCAGAGCTTGAAGCTCAAGTCATTGCTGACTTATCTTTGCTCGATAGCTTTCGCTTCTCGAGTCTTTTAAAAAGGAATTTTAGGGTTCTTCTTAAAAGTTACGTTGTTTAATTTTCAAGGTCCTGTTGCTCAATCGGTCGCTCCAGTCTTTGGTCATTCTCAACAATCTCTAACCTCTTTTCTCGGTTAGTTTGCTGTGCTTTGACCGGTTTTTCGGGGCTCTCTCTCGAGCGCTTAGATATAATACCACACGCTTCTTAGAATGTCAACACCTTTTTTCAAAAAAAATCGGAAAATGTCAGAATGCGTCTTTATGCACTCTCAGGCACTGTTTTCGGGATAGATTTAGTCCAACTTGCCCATACAGCAACCTCATTATCCTGTAATACAATGTCCGGACACCAGCATAACGCTTCTGTCCGGACATGTATATGCTTTCTTTACCCGAATAATTCCTTACTGATAAATTGCAATAACAGAGGAAACTATTTCCTTTATGGAGTTGGAAGCTGTATTGATGCAGAGGTCATAGTTAAGTCGGTCGCCCCATACACGTCCTGTGTAATGCTGATAGTACGATGCTCTGCCGCGGTCGATGCGCTTTATGTATCTGCGCATGGCGCGGTCAGACATATGCTCATCGACCTCAGCCTTTTCACGGCAACGCTTAATCTTATGCTCCATATCGGAATAGATAAACAGACGCAGCGGCTTCAGGTCACGGAGGATATAGTCAGCACATCTTCCGACGATGACACAATCGCTGTTGGACGCCAAATCCCTTATTACATTGTTCTGCTCGGTCAGAATGGAATTGGTATATTGCGCAGTCGGGTCAGCGTTAGTATAGAATGTATGTCCGGTAGTAATCGGATAATACACGATGGGGCGGCGCTCCACGACCTGACGAACATAGGATTCTGCCAATTCGGTTCTCTTAGCTATCTCACTCAGTATCTCTTTATCATAATAGGCAATGCCCAAACCCTCAGCAATGCGTTTGCCAACCTCTCTGCCTCCGCTGCCGAACTCTCTGCCTATGGTAATGATCCTGTTCATACTTTTTCTCCTTAATCTGTTCTTACTGAACAACACACTGCGGTATCACACCGCTGTTTGCATTTACTATAACACAATTTATCCAAAACTGCAACGACTTTTTGTGCGTATTTTCACTTTGTAAGTTTCAGCAACGCTTAATACAGCCGCTTCACCTCCTATATACATTATATATACATCTGCATCAACATACTTTGCGGCATGGCGGTACAGCCTGCCAACTCTATACATATTATATTAGCGGCATATGCATCTTCCGTGCATATGTCTTTGCTGCGGCAGGGCAATTATTTATTGTCATCATAATGAAAAATGGCAAATTCTCTTGAACATAAGCATTGTTTGTGCTATAGTGACTGTATATATCCTAATTTCTCGCAGACACAGGAGGCTTTTTCAATGATTCAGATAGCTGTAATCGGTCATGGAGTAGTTGGCTCCGGAGTAGTTGACCTGCTACACGAAAACAAAGCAGGCATTTCCTCCCGCGCCCACGAAACCATCCGCGTTAAATATATACTTGACCTTCGCGATTTCCCCGAACTCCCCTACGCAAGCAAGTTTATAAAGGATTTCGCCACTATCGAAAACGATGACGAGGTACGCATTGTTGTAGAGTGCATCGGCGGCGTCAAGATCGCCTACGACTATGTCAAGCGTTCTCTGCTTGCGGGCAAGAGCGTTGTCACCTCCAACAAGGAGCTGGTTGCCGCACACGGCCAGGAGCTGCTTGAGCTGGCGCAGGAACGCAACCTCAACTTCCTCTTTGAGGCAAGTGTAGGCGGCGGTATCCCCATTATCCGCCCGCTGAGCCAGTGCCTTGCCGCCAACGAAGTTACCGAAATCGCCGGTATCCTCAATGGCACCACCAACTTCATTCTCACCAAGATGATATACGACAAGATGTCCTTTGACGATGCCCTTGCTCTTGCGCAGAAGCTGGGCTACGCCGAGCGTGACCCCTCTGCCGACGTTGACGGACATGATTCCTGCCGTAAGATATGTATTCTCGCCTCCCTTGCTTTCGGTCACCACGTTTATCCCGAGCAGGTGTCCACCGAGGGTATTCGCAATGTCACACTGGAAGATGTCAGCTACGCTGATGTCTGGGGCGGCAGCATCAAGCTGCTGGGCGTTGTCAAACCCTGCGGCGACGGCAAGCTGGATATGTGCGTTGCACCCATGCTTATTCCCAAGACCAATCAGCTCTGGCGCGTAGATGACGTTTTCAACGGCATACTGGCCTGCGGCAACGCAACAGGTGACGTACTCTTCTATGGACGCGGCGCAGGCAAGATGCCCACCGCCAGCGCAGTGGTCGCAGACGTTATCGACTGCACCAAGCACTTCAACGCCAGAAAGTACCTCTACTGGGACAAGGGCTCTCCCGACCTTGTTATCGACGCTTCCAAGTCGGTATTCCCCATGTACATTCGTGCCACAGGTCTGCCTGCGGACGAGCTGACCGCTGCCGTTGAAAAGGTATACGGCTCCTGCCAGAAGCTGACCCGCGAAGGCGTTGACGACGAGGTCGCCTTTATCGTGCCCGCGGCACCCTACGGTGAGCAGTGCAGCAAGCGTCAGCAGCTTGAATGGTGCGGTGTCAAGGTTCTTGGCTTTATGCGTGTCTTTGCTGACTGAGCATTAATATTGCAATGAACGACAGGCAACAGCCCCGCATTACCGGTCTGGTTGAGGACGTTACCTTCCACAACAGCGACAACGGCTTTACCGTCCTCGACCTTAACAGCAACGGTGAGGTCATCACCGTTGTCGGCTCGCTGCCGGAGGTATTCTGCGGAGAAAAGCTGATTCTCACCGGAGAATGGCAGACCCACCCCAGTTTTGGCAAGCAATTCCGCGCCGACAGCATCGAGCGCGAAATGCCCGCCGGTGCCGCTGCCATTCTGCGCTATCTCTCCGACGGAGCGATAAAGGGAATCGGCCCCGCAACAGCGGCAAAGCTGGTGGAACTTTTCGGTGACCGCACACTGGAGGTTATTGAAACCGACCCGCAGCGGCTCACTCAGGTTAAAGGCATTTCCCTTGACAAGGCCTCCGCCATTGCCGAAAGCTTCAAGGCTATGCACGGTCTTAACGAGACCATAACTTTCCTTGCCCGCTACTCGGTCAATGCCGCAGAGGCACTGCAGGTCTGGCGACGCTGGGGTGACGATGCGCAGGACATGGTGCGCCGTGACCCCTACGTGCTGTGTGACCCCAATCTGGGCATAGGCTTCGACAGGATAGATGCCGCGGCCGCCGCGCTGGAAAAGCCCATTGATGCCTACGGCAGAATTGCCGCAGGCCTGAAGCACGTGCTGACCCACAACCTGGGAAACGGGCACACCTGTATACCCCGCGACAAGCTGATACCCGCCGCACGCACCCTGCTGGGTCTGCGCCGCGATCAGGTTGAGGACGTGCTGGACTCCATGCTTGACCAGTGCGACCTGATTATAGATGAACTTAACGAGAGGGAGTTTATCTTCCTCCCCGAAATGTACTATTCCGAAGCATACAGCGCGGGGCGCGTGCTTATGCTGATGCAGTTTCCTCCCCCCGCTGTGGAAAATTATCAGGCACAGCTTGAACTGTGCGAGCGCATGAGCGGCATTGAATACAATCCCACTCAGCGCGCCGCCATTGCCGCCGCCATGGAGAAGGGATTTCTTGTCCTGACAGGCGGCCCCGGCACAGGCAAAACCACCACCCTCAACGCAATAATTGACGTATTGGAGGTCAGCGGCAACCGCGTTGCCATCGCTGCTCCCACCGGTCGTGCCGCCAAGCGCATCAACGAGGTAACCGGTCACGACGCCAAGACCATTCACCGTCTGCTTGAGGTGGAGTGGGACGTCAACGACAACGCTGTATTCAAGCGCAACGAGAAAAACCCGCTGGAATGTGACGCTCTGATAATCGACGAGCTTTCCATGACCGACGCACTGCTCTTCGAGGCACTGCTGCGTGCTGTCCCTGTGAAATGCCGCCTGATTCTGGTTGGCGACAGCGACCAGCTTCCCAGTGTAGGTGCGGGCAACGTGCTTGGCGACCTCATCGCCTCGGGCAAGGTGCCTGTCGTGCAGCTTACCGAGGTTTTCCGCCAGTGCAGCTCCAGTGCCATTGTCACCAACGCACACAGCATTGTGCGGGGCGAGATGCCCAACCTCGACTGCCGCACCAGCGACTTTTTCTTTCTCGATTCCGACCAGCCCAAGGTGGTCGCCTGCACCATCGAGGACCTTTACTACCGCAGGCTGCCCAAGGCATACGATCTCAGCCCGCTGACTGACATACAGGTACTCTGCCCCGGCAGAAAAGGTATGACCGGCACACGGGAGCTCAACGTCCGTCTTCAGCAGCGGCTCAACCCTCCCCACCCCAGCCGCACCGAGCTGAAGCTGCCCGGTGTCATCTTCCGCGAAGGCGACAAGGTCATGCAGGTAAAGAACAACTACGATGTGGAATGGCACACCGACACAGGCGAAGAGGGCATGGGCATATTCAACGGTGATGTGGGCTTTATCGAGCGCATCGACCACATAGGCGGCAAGATTGTTGTCCGCTTTGACGACCGCGTTGCCAACTACGCCATCGACGATGCACTGCAGCTTGAGCACGCCTATGCCGTCACCGTACACAAGAGTCAGGGAAGCGAATTCAACGCAGTCATTATCCCTATGTGCCCCGGACCGCAGCAGCTTCAGTACCGCAGTCTGCTTTACACCGCCGTTACCCGCGCACGCTCCCTGCTGATTATGGTAGGTCAGCGCGATATTATTCAGGACATGATAGCCAATACAAAGGGAAGCAAGCGGTATACCGCTCTTGCCCGCTTTATCATTGAACAATCGGCCGATTACGGTCATTGAACCCCGCTTTTCGGAGGTGTGTTGAATGGCTCTGCTTGCAAGGATAGGCAAGTTCCTGCTGGACGCCGTTTTCCCTCCGCGCTGTCCTCTGTGCGGCGAGATGATACTCCCTGAACAGAAAACCTGCGAACAATGCACCGGTCAGTTGGTCAGTATTCTGCCGCCGGTGTGCAATCGGTGCGGTCGTCCGGAAAGATACTGCCGCTGCGGTGACAGCGTATTCCGTTTTGCGCGGTGCGTTTCGCCCTTTGCCTACAAAGGCGTGATACGAAAAGGCATCCATCGGCTGAAGTTTGACAACGGCACAAGCTCCGCACGCTACTTTGCTGAGGCCATGGCGGACACCATCCGCCGCGAATACGGCAGCGAAGCAATTGATTTTGTCGTGTGCGTGCCTATGCACCCCATTGACAAGAATGAGCGCGGCTATAATCAGGCAGCTTTGCTTGCCCGCCGCACTGCCAGACTGCTCGGTCTGCCCTTTTACGAGGACGTGCTTGTCAAGCGTGTGCTTAACACGCGGCAGCACACCCTTGCGCACAACGAGCGCAGCGGCAACGTGATGAACATTTTCGAGGTAAAGCGGACAAGCCTTGCAAAAGGCAGTACCATACTGCTCTGCGACGATGTTATCACCACCGGCAGCACACTTGACCAATGCTCCGCAGCACTGCTTGCCGCAGGAGCTGCCCGCGTGCTTTGCGTTACAGCCGCTTCTGTCCTTGGTTCCGAAAACCAAGCTGAATAATACACCAAAGGTGCCGCCCGAAGAAAAGACGGGCAGCACCTTTTTGATGCCAGACATCATCATTTCTTCACAAAGATGACGGCTGATAAGGCTCGGAAATACCTCATTGTTCATCATGGGTTCATCTGAACGTGCGATAATTCCCTGATTAATAAATGATGGTAATACTGTCAATTATATAATTATATGTATGGAGGTGCGCATTTGGTAACTGTATTGGTTATAGAGGACAATATTGACCTGCGCCAGCTTATTGCGCTGAAGCTTAAACGAAGCGGCTACGATGTGCTTTGCGCCGGCAACGGAGCGGAGGCACTGGAGCTGCTTGACCACAATGCCGTCCATATCATAATTGCGGATATTGTCATGCCAGTAATGGACGGCTATCAGTTTACCAGAGCGGTGCGGGAAACCAAGCTGGACATACCCATCATCATGGTCACCGCCCGTGAGGCACTTGAGGACAAGCGTCAGGGCTTCCACGTCGGCGCGGACGACTACATGGTCAAGCCCATCGACATAGACGAGCTTATCCTACGCATCGAGGCACTGCTGCGGCGTTCCCACATTGCCGATGAGCGGGTACTGCGAATCGGAGACTGCACCATAAGCGAGGATTCCATGACCGTAACCTGCAACAATGAGATTATTGAGCTGCGGCAGAAAGAATTTCGCCTGCTGCATATGCTGCTCTCCTACCCCGGCAAAATTTTTACCCGCCACGCCCTTATGGACGAAATCTGGGGCTACGACAACGAATCCGACCCGCGCACTGTGGACGTTCACATCAAGCGACTGCGTGAAAAGGTGGCAGATATCCCCTACTTCGAGATACAGACTGTGCGGGGGCTGGGCTACAGGGCCTCCATTCTGTCGGACGACAGCTAAATGAGGGGTACACACGATATGCGCAGACACGGCAGACTTAATCTGAAGCTGGCACTGCTGATACTGACAATAGTCATTTCATCGGTAATCATTTCCACCTCTCTGTCCTGCACCATACGCACCACACTGATGACCGACCCCACTGATCTGAAAGCCATAATACTTGGCTATATGCTCAGGGATATATTTATGCCGGGTGTTACCGTGCTGGCTGCACTGCTGATAATAACCCCCATAGCCAAGCGCGTTGTTCACCCCATCACTTCGGTATCCGATGCCGCACGTCGCATTGCCGAGGGCGACTTCTCCACCCGTGTGCCTGTGCGCAAGGGACACAGGGACGAGCTGAGCGAGATGGCTCGCAACTTCAACCTGATGGCTGAGGAACTGGAGCGCAACCAGATGCTCAAGAAGGACTTTGCCGCAACCATCTCCCACCAGTTCAAGACACCCCTCGCCATCATTTCCGGATACTCACGCCTTCTGGAAGAGGACGACCTTTCCGACGAGGACCGCAGGAAGTACGCCGCCCTCATCACCCGCGAAAGCGGCAGGCTGGTAAAGCTTTCCTCGGACATTCTGCGCCTTTCCCGACTGGACGGACAGGAAATTCTCGCCTCCCCCACCGGCTTTCTGCTTGATGAGCAGATATTGCAGGCTATCGTGCGGCTGGAGCCGAAATGGACAAAGAAGAACATCGAATTTGACATCGACCTCCCCGAAACGTATTATTACGGCGATGAAGAGCTGCTCAGTCAGGTGTGGTTCAATCTGGCTGACAATGCCGTCAAGTACACCTCAGACGGCGGCATAATCAGCGTTGACATCACCCGCAGCGACGGCTGGCTGACTGTCACCTTCAGCGACAACGGCGAGGGCATGGACGAGGAAACCCGCAGCCACGCCTTTCAGCGGTACTATCAGGGCAGCGGTGCCTCTGACGGCAGCGGTCTGGGGCTTGCAATCGTAGCACGAATCGCTCAGCTTCACGGTGGCTCTGCCGAGATTGAAAGCGCACCCGCACAGGGCTGCACTGTGAAAATCAGGCTGCCCGAACGCACATTTGCCATCAATGCGGAAAATCAGGATACCTCCGCATATTAATATACCAGCACATACAGACATTTTACTTGAAAGGAACGACATTATGATCCCAAAATTCAGTGCGAAGCGTCCGCTTACCGTTGTGGTTGCCGTCATCGCGGTAATTATTCTCGGCGTAATCTCCTTTATCAACACAACGGTTGACCTTTTGCCCAGCATGGATCTGCCCTATGCTGTGGTGTACACCACCTACCCCGGCGCAAGCCCCGAGAAGGTGGAAACCGCTGTGACCAAGCCGCTGGAGCAGGCACTCTCCACCACCGGCGGCATATCCTCGGTCAGCAGCATTTCCAGCGAGAACGTGAGTATTCTCATCATGGAGTTTGCCTACTCCACCAACATGGACAGCGCCATGATCGAGATAAACGGAAAGATCGACATGGTCGAGCCGTACTTCGATGACATGGTGGGTACGCCCACCGTTATGAGAATCAATCCTGATATGATTCCCGTAACCATCGCCAGCATCGACCTTGACGGCATGGACCAGGCAGAGCTTTCGGTGTTCGTGGAGGACAACGTCATCCCCGCCCTTGAGCGCATTGACGGCGTTGCTTCGGTCAACGCCTCCGGTCTGGTGCAGAACACCCTTTCCATCACCATCAGCTCCGACAAGCTGGAAGAGCTCAACAACCGGATCAAGAGCGAGCTTGAGGACACCTTTGACGATACCGAAGCTATGCTCAACGCTGCCGCCGGTCAGCTCAACGACGCAAAGCAGCAGCTCACTCAGCAGCAGCAGCAGTTCAACGACAACGTGCAGAATGTGGAGCAGGGCATTGCTCAGATAAACGAGGCACTCGCCCTTATGCCTGACCGCGCAGTGCTTGTCGGGCAGCGTGACAATCTGCAGTCGGGCATCGCCGCCATTGACGCAGCCCTGCTCAACCCCGCACTGACCGACGAGGAAAAGGCAGACCTGCAGACCCAGCGCGCCGGTCTTGAATCCAACCTGGCCGCAGTCAACGAGGCAATTGCCACCATCGACAGCCTGACCACTCAGCTTACCACCCTGCTGGAGGCAAAGGAGCAGCTTGACGCCTCCAAGGACACCGCTCTGGAGCAGTTTGAGGAAGCCGAAAAGCAGCTTGGCGAGGCTCAGCAGCAGCTCAACAACGGCCGCTGGCAGTTCAACGAGGCAAAGGATCAGGCATTTGAGCAGGCTGATGTTACCAAATACATCACCGCCGATATGCTCAACGGCATACTGGCAGCCGACAACTTCTCCATGCCCGCCGGTTATCTGACCGTAGACGGCGTTGCCCACACCGTTAAGGTTGGCGACCGCTTTGTTTCTGTGGAAGAGCTTGAGTCCCTTGAGCTGATGGACATGAAGATGGACGCGGTGGGAGTTATCAAGCTCTCCGATGTTGCTGACATCGAATTCATCGACAACGCAGGCGAAAGCTATGCAAAAATCAACGGCAATGACGGCATTATCCTGAGCCTTGAGAAGCAGAGCACCTTCTCCACCGTTGAGGTATCCGACGCCGTAGCCGATGCTATTGACAACCTCATGAAGAAGCATGAGGGTCTGCACATTACTTCTCTGTATGATCAGGGCAGCTACATCAACATAGTTATCAACTCGGTGCTGCAGAATCTGCTCATGGGCGGTATTCTGGCTGTGCTGGTGCTGCTCATCTTCCTGCGCAACGTCCGCCCCACACTGATTGTCGCAGTCAGCATTCCTATCAGCATCATGTTCGCTGTGGTGCTTATGTACTTCTCCGGCGTTACCATGAACCTCATGTCCCTTGCCGGTCTGGCGTTGGGTGTCGGTATGCTTGTTGACAACAGTATCGTTGTCATAGAAAACACCTTCCGTATGCGTGCTGAGGGTGCCGACCCGCACACCGCCGCGGTCAAGGGCGCGACACAGGTGGCAGGTGCAATAACAGCCTCCACCCTCACCACCATCTGCGTATTCCTCCCCATCGTGTTTACCGAGGGTCTTTCCCGTCAGCTTTTCACCGACATGGGTCTGACCATCGCTTATTCTCTGGTTGCCAGCCTTATCGTTGCTCTGACCGTTGTTCCCGCCATGAGCAAGCCCATACTCCGCAATTACAAAGAGCACAGACAGCCCCTCTTTGAGCTTATGTCAAAGGGCTACAGCAAAGCACTTTCAGGTGTACTGCACGTCAAGTTCATCGCAATCGCGGTGGCAGTTGCGCTTCTCATTGTTGCCACCGTTGGCGCATTCACCACCGGTCTTGCATTCCTCCCCGAAAGCGACACCTCCACCGTCACTGCCACCCTTGAGATGGAGGGTGACGTAACCACCGAGCAGCTTCGCGACATGAGCGACAAGGCAGTCGCACGCATCGAAGCCATCGAGGAAGTGGAAACCGTCGGTGCTATTGAGGGCAGTGCTGTATCTGTCATGTCTGCCGGCTCCGGCGCCAGCAGCTCCGTGTCTTTCTATATCCTGCTTGACCCCAACCGCAGCCGCACCAGCATGGACATCTGCCGCGAACTGGGCACCATAGGCGAGGAGCTTGGCTGCACCATCACCGCACAGGGCTCCAGCATTGATGTCAGCGCACTGGCAGGTTCGGGTATTTCTATCAGCATCAAGGGAAATGAAACCGATCCCATGCGTCAGGCAGCACAGGAGCTGGTTGATATTCTGCACAATGTGGAAGGCACCACCGAGGTCACCGACCTCGACGAGGGTGCCGCCGAAGAGCTGCGTGTCACCATCGACAAGAACAAGGCGCTGGGCTACGGACTGACCGTTGCTCAGGTATACGCGGACATCGCCGACCGCCTCGCGGAAGGCTCTGCCGCTACTACTATCACCATTGATTCGGTTGATTACCCCGTACTTGTTAATGACGATTCCGTACAGCCCCTTGACCTTGAATCCCTTGAGGGCTATGTCGTCGGCAGCTTTACCGATGAGGACGGCAAGGAACAGGACGTTCGTCTGGACGACATCGCCGACATTTCCTCCGCCAAGAGCCTCGGCTCTATCACCCGCATCAATCAGGTGCGCTATATGACCGTTTCCGCAGCCATTGCCGACGGCTACAACGTAAGCCTTGTCAGCCGCGACCTTGAGGCACTGCTGAAGGACTACACTCTCCCCGCAGGCGTTGAGATAGAGCTGCAGGGCGAGAACGCCACGATCATGGAAACCATGGGCGACCTGCTGCTGATGGTTGCACTGGCCGTTGCTCTGATTTACCTCATTATGGTTGCACAGTTCCAGTCCCTGCTCTCCCCCTTCATTGTCATCTTCACCATTCCCCTTGCCTTCACAGGCGGTCTGCTCGCCCTCATGCTCTGCGGCATGGAAATCAGCGTTATAGCTATGCTGGGCTTCCTCGTGCTGGCAGGCGTCATCGTCAACAACGGTATTGTGCTTGTTGACTACACCAACATTCTCCGCGAGGAGGGCATGAGCAAGCGTGAAGCTCTGGTCACTGCAGGACGCACCCGTCTGCGCCCCATCCTTATGACCGCAATCACCACAATCCTCGGACTTTCCACCCTTGCTTTCGGCATCGGCGAGGGCGCCGATATGCTGCAACCTCTGGCTGTGGTCGTCATCGGCGGTCTGATTTACGCCACCTTCATGACCCTGTTCATCGTACCCTGCCTGTATGACATTCTCAACCGAGAGAAGAAGACAAAGACCGAAGAGCCTGCTCTCTGCGAGGCTGCCGCAGCCGCCGCTCTGCCCGCTTATGATGATGCGGAAATAGCAGATGAATCCGACGAGCTTCCCGAAAGCGATGATTCGTGGACTGATGTATTCGCAGAAGAGACTGCTGAGGGCGATTCCCCTTTGACTGACGATGCAGTGGAAGAAGCCGCCGCTGAGGTCTCCGACCCCGCCACTTCTGACACTCTGTGATGCATTTTCCGTTAAAATCGTACAAACATTAGTCGGTAATTTACTAAAACACTTGCAATTCTGCGCTGTAATTGGTATGATAAATAGGTATCGGAAGGCATATCTTCCGTACCCAGTCAATTGCAGCGCAGTCTTTCCGTTTTCGGCAGACCGCGTTTGCCGGAAGGAGTCTTTTTCCTTGTCGAATGAATATGTCTGCAAGTGGGACGACGCCCGCTGTGCAGTCGAAGTATCCACCACAAATAATCAAAATAGCTCGGCTCAGACGGATACCTCCGCAGGAACCGGGCTTTTTGTCATGAAAAGAAATTTCATCGGTCGCCTTTGGGGACGCTCTAACGTCAGAAATGCCTCTGCCATATCTGAAGCAGCAAACGGCGAAAAGAGCTCGGACGGAGCGGCTGATGTTATCCGTTCCGGCCCATCCGAACAGCCGCTGAAAATATGGATAATGAACCACTACGCGACGGAGATGTTCTTTAACCATGCAGGCCGCCACTATTGGTTTGCGAAAAAGCTGGAACAGCGCGGTTTTTCACCCACGGTATTTACCGCTTCTTCTTTTCATAACAGACCCGAGAGCATTGACACCAACGGAAAGCGCTACAAAATAATGTATACCGGCGACACCCCCTTCGTTTTTGTCAAGGCAACTCCTGCCTCCGGCAACGGTATAGCCCGAATACGCAATATGCTTCAGTTTTTCTTCGGACTTTTCCCCTCTGCCAGAGGTTATGCCGCCACCTGCGGCAAACCGGACATCATCATCGGCTCAAGCGTTCACCCGCTGACCATGGTAGCCGGTCTGCTGATCGCGCGCCGCATGAAGGTACCCTGCATATGCGAGATACGCGACCTGTGGCCCGAGGCCATCTTCTCCTTTGGCAAAACCAC
>SVPT01000077.1 GCA_015065695.1 Oscillospiraceae bacterium
CTCGTCAAGAGCGTCACGGGTGTAGTAGATGAAGCTGGACTTCTTGAGGAAGCTGTCCACAGAAAGCGGAGAGAAGAAGCGTGCTGTGCCGGAGGTGGGAAGCGTGTGGTTGGGGCCTGCGAAGTAATCGCCCAGAGGCTCGGGGGAATAATTGCCGAGGAATACTGAGCCTGCGTTATCTACACGTCCTATGTATTCCAGAGGATTCTCGATGCACAGCTCAAGATGCTCGGGAGCTACCATGTTGGCAAGGTCTATAGCCTCGTCCAGAGAGCGGCAGACTATGGCTGCGCCGTACTTCTCCATGGATTCTTCGATTATCTCCCTGCGGGAAAGGCTTGCTGACTGGCGAATAAGCTCTGCCTCGGTCTGCTCTGCCAGCTCGCGGGAGGTAGTGAGCAGCACTGCGGAGGCTATTCTGTCATGCTCTGCCTGGCTCATCAGGTCGGCGGCAAGGTAGTCGGGGCGGGCAGTCTCGTCGGCAACCACCAGTATCTCGCTGGGGCCTGCAATCATGTCAATATCCACTGTGCCGTAGGCAAGACGCTTGGCGGTGGCGACAAAGATGTTGCCGGGGCCCACAATCTTATCCATCTTGGGGATACTCTCTGTGCCGTAGCACATGGCGGCAACTGCCTGTGCGCCGCCTGCAAGGAATACCCTGTCCGCACCGGCGATGGCGGCGGCGGCGAGTATGCAGCGGTTGGCCTTACCGTCCTTGCCGGGAGGGGTGAGCATGATGATTTCCTTTACGCCTGCTATGCGGGCGGGGATAACATTCATCAGCACCGAGGAGAAGAGCGGAGCAGTGCCGCAGGGGACATACACGCCAACACGGGTAAGTCCACGCACACGCTGACCCATGATAACGCCGTCGGCGCGGGTGTCCAGCCAGCTTCTCTGAAGCTGCTTCTGGTGAAATTCGGTGATATTCGCGGCTGCCCTGCGCATGGATTCGATAAGCTCGGGGGCACACTCGTCTATTGCGCCCTCGATGACCTCACGGGGCACTTCGTAAAACTCAGGCTCTGGGCAGTCAAACTGCTTGGTGTAGCGTACTACCGCGGCGTCACCCTCGGCTGCTACGCTTTCCATGATGGCAGTGACAATCTCCACGACCTTCTTGTCAGGCTCACTGCCCCTTTCCTGAAGCTGCTTTATAATCTCAAATTCTGCCTTTCCGTTGGCATTGATAATACGCATCATTTTCTTTTATCTCCTGTTAACATAATATACAAACGAATTATCGGTTACTGATTAAGATGCCGCTCCATGGCATCCACCAGACCCTCGATTTCCTCCTGCCGCAGCTTGAGGCTGGCGATGTTGCAGATAAGGCGGGCGGAGATGGGAGCAACGTCACGCTTGACCTCCAGACCGTTTTCCTTGAGGGTCAGACCGGTTTCTACAATATCCACGATAGCATCGGCAAGCCCCACCAGCGGTGCAAGCTCCACCGAGCCTTCAATCTTGATTATGTTAACGTCCATGCCGAGGCTTTCAAAGAAGCGGCGGGTGACGTTGGGGTACTTGGAAGCGATGGTGACAGAGCCGTAGCGGCTGAAGATGTCGGTGTCGTTCTTGGCAGCCACTGCAAAGCGGCAGCGACCGAAGCCAAGGTCGAGCAGCTCGTACATACTCATGCCCATCTCCATGATGGTGTCCTTGCCGACCACACCAAGGTCGCACACGCCATTTTCAACGTAGGTGATAACGTCAGCGGCCTTTGCAAGCACAACCTCGATGGAATCGCCCACAGGGAAGAAAAGCCGTCTGCCCTTGTCGTGCAGTGCCGAGCAGTCCAGCCCCATTGTTTCAAAGAGGGCGACAGTGTCCTTTTCCAGACGTCCCTTTGTAAGTGCTATGCGAAGCGGTCTCATCGGCGGTCACCTCCCGGCAGGATAGTTTCAACGCTGTCTTTTACTATGTCCAGACGCTGTATTCCACGCTCACCAGCGTAGCGCAGCGCGTCATCAATATTGTCCAGCACGCAGAATTCCGCGCTGTGTCCCTCTCTTTGCAGGGAGGCGATATATCTGATGGCTTCCAGCTCCTTGCCCTCTCCTGCAACCACAAGTATTTCCGGCGCGGCGGAGGGAGTGTTTATCAGTGTTTCGGGGGAATCCACCAGTGCGTCTATGTTGATAGCGAAGCCGCAGGCACATTCAGGTGCGCCAAACTGACCCAGCAGGCTGTCGTAGCGACCGCCGCCAAGCACACTCAAGCCTGAGCCCTGTGCGTAGCCCGCAAAGACGATGCCGGTGTAGTAGTCGTTGTTGCGCACCAGACCGAGGTCGATGGAAATTTTATCACCCAGCCCCAGCTCCTCAAGTGCCGCATAAAGCTGACCGAGGTAGTCAAGCTGACTGCGCAGCTCTTCGCTGATGTTGTCGCCGCCAAAAAGCTTGCGGGCACGGTCTAGCACGTCCACGCCGCCGAAAAGACGGGGAAGCTGTGCCAGTGCGTTGGCCTCGGTGCAGGACTGAATGGACTCCAGCTCGGTGGTCAGTGCGGCGTAGTTCTTGGATTCTATTGCGCGGAGCAGAGCGGCGCGGCGGTGCTCATCAACAGGCAGACGTGCGATAAGTGCCTTGAAGATACCCGCACTGCCGATTTCCAGCTTGAACTGGGGTGTGCAGGCGGACAGTGCCTCGATGGCAAGGCGCAGGACCTCGATGTCTGCACGCAGACCGCCGGGACCGATAAGCTCGATGCCCACCTGACGTATCTGGTCACTGCCGCCGCGCAGGCTCTTGCTGATGCGGTAGCAGGACTGGTTGTAGTAAAGGCGCAGGGGACGTGCCGCGCTCTTGAGCTTGGTGGCAACCATGCGCGCAATGGGCATGGTGGAGTCGGGACGCAGCACCAGCAGTCTGCCCTTGCTGTCGGTCAGCTTGTACATCTGCTCCAGAGGAATAGGCTCGGAGTCAAGGGCGAATACATCGCTGAATTCCAGCTCGGGGGTGCGCACCTCGCTGTAGCCTGCCGCCGCGAAGAGCTTGCATACTGCCTTCTCCGCGGCACGGCGCATGGCACATTCTGAATAAAGCAGGTCGCGGGTGCCTTCAGGTGTAATAAGGTGATTGTGTCTCATTATTCTTTATGTCCTCCCTACTGCACATCGGCAAGCTCGATGTAACGCTCGCCGTTGAGGGTAATAAATTCTTTTCTTCCCGAAAGGTTGTCGCCGAGAAGAATATCAAACATCTCGGCGGTACGCTCCGCATCATAGGGCATTACCTTGATGAGGCGGCGCGTGGCAGGGTTCATGGTGGTAAAGTTCATCATGTCGGCGTTGTTTTCGCCCAGTCCCTTGGAGCGTTGTATGGTGAACTTCTTATCCCCGATGATTTCCATTATCTCAGCCTTTTCCTGCTCGTTGTAGGCAAAATAGGTCTGGTCGGCGGTGGTGATCTCGTAAAGGGGAGATTCCGCGATAAACACCTTTCCCGCATCTATAAGCCCGGGCATCAGGCGGTAGAACATGGTAAGCACCAGTGTGCGTATCTGGAAGCCGTCGTAATCGGCATCGGTGCAGATGATGACCTTGTTCCAGCGCAGCGCGTTGATGTCAAAGGCGGGCAGATTCTTTGCCTTTGCGCCAACGTCAACGCCGCAGCCCAGCACCTTGATGAGGTCGGTAATGATGTCGCTCTTGAAGATTCTGGTATATTCTGCCTTGAGGCAGTTGAGAATCTTTCCGCGCACAGGCATGATGCCCTGGAAGTTGGGGTCTCTGGCCTGTTTGCAGGAGCCTGCGGCCGAGTCGCCCTCCACGATGAACAGCTCACGCTCGCTCACATCTCTGGAGCGGCAGTCGACAAACTTTGCCACTCGGGAGGTGATGTCCATGTTGGAGCTGAGGGATTTTTTTATGCTGACGCGCTGGCGGTCCGCCTGTTCACGGCTCTGCTTGTTGATAAGCACCTGAGCGCAGATTTTGTCCGCCTCCATGGGATTTTCGATAAACCATATCTCAAGCTGCTTTTTGAGGAAGTCGGTCATCGCCTCCTGAATAAAGCGGTTTGTGATGGACTTCTTGGTCTGGTTTTCGTAGCTTGTTATGTTGGAGAAGGAGGATATGATAATCAGCAGGCAGTCACGCACGTCGTCGTAGGTGACCTTGCTCTCGTTTTTGCCGTACTTGCCTGTCTGGCGCAGCCGCTGGTCTATCATGTAGACAAACGCCGCACGCACAGCCTTCTCCGGCGCACCGCCATGCTCCAGCCAGCTTGAGTTGTGATAGTACTCGGTCAGTGTGACCTGATTGCTGAATGTGACAGCCACGTTGATCTTAACGCTGTATTCCGGCTTATCCTCGCGGTCACGTCCACGGCGCTCGGTCTGCCACACCTGCACGGAGGAAAGGGTCTCCTCCCCCGCCAGCTCACGCACATAGTCGGCTATGCCCTGCTCGTAGAGGAAAACGTGTTCCTCGCCCGAGGGCTGATCCTTTACGACAAAGGTAATGCCTGCATTGACAATGGCCTGCCGCTTTACTGTGTCAAGGAAGTATTCCAGCGGGACGTCAATGTCGGTGAATACCTCAAGGTCGGGCTTCCAGCGTATGCGTGTGCCGGTGTCCTTCTTTGCGTAAGGCTCCTTGGAAAGACCGCCCACGTTTTCGCCCTTTTCAAAATGCAGCCTGTATACATATCCGTCACGATGAATCTCCGCGTCCATGTACTCGGAAGAATACTGGGTGGCGCACAGGCCTAGACCGTTGAGACCCAGAGAGTATTCATAGCTCTCGCCGGCATCGTTGCTGTACTTGCCGCCGGCATACATCTCACAGAATACCAGTTCCCAGTTGTATGCATTCTCCTTGGTATTAAAATCCACCGGCACGCCACGTCCGTAGTCCACTATCTCCACGGAATGGTCGGCAAAGCGGGTTATGATTATCTTCTTGCCATATCCCTGACGTGCCTCGTCGATGGAGTTGGAAAGTATCTCGAAAATGGAGTGTTCGCAGCCCTCTATGCCGTCCGAGCCGAACATAACGCCCGGACGCTTTCTCACTCGGTCCGCACCCTTCAGGGATACTATGCTTTCGTTGCCGTACTGTGCAGGGGTCTGCCCTGTCTTTTTCGCCATGGGATCTACCTCTTTGCAAAGTTATTCATAATATTATACCATTATAAGGATAAAAAGACAACAGCTTATTGATTTAGATATATCGAATAGTTTGCGTTTTTTGGGATATTTTTTATTGCTTTTAACGTCAGACTGGGATTGATGGGGTGAAGATTTGGTTTTATAACAAAATTGTTGAGCATAGAGAAATACATAAAGGCAGTTTTTGTCCTTTATCACCAACAAGCCTTGACAGTATCACCGCACGATGGTATTATAATTTAATATATACTAAAATTATATACTAAATATTTTTTAGCATAACAGATGTGTATTGGGAGGTGACCAACCAATTGAGATCTCGTCACAATAGTGCGCTCTTTGGTTTGTTAACGGCATTGGTGGTTATACTTGCTGCTTTTCTTGGCATAACCCAACGTTCGACAATGCCGCATTCTTGCTCAGACATCGATGATCCAAGTATGTCTGTTGTTAGTTTCTTTGATTCCTTATGCGCTGAAAATGTGAGTGCTTGCGATGCGTTAATAAGCGGATATTCCTCCCTCGGTCTCGCGGCAGAACCAAAGGATGAGGTTGGCAAAAAGCTACATTCACAGTTGCTGGAAAGCTATGAATATACTTTGATCGGATCACCTCGTTTGGAAGGTACAGTGTATGTTCAAACAGTTGATTTCCGCTATTTTGACATTCCTTCCACCGCCGATACACTGAATGAACTTTCGCAGGATCGCCTTGCTTATCGTATTCACACAATGGCCCCCGATGAGATCTATGACGAAAACGGTAATTACCGCGAGGATGTTGTTAATCTTGCGTTCAGTGAGGCAACAGATATACTTCTTGAAAACCCGGAGCAATTCTATAAAACAAGGCAGATTGATGTTGCGCTTATGATAGAAGACTCCCAATGGAAGATCGTTATTGATGACGATCTGAAATATGTTCTTCTGGGCGGCGTAATTAATTGACAAGCGAGGTGTATTGCTTTGCATAATAACAGGAATCTCAGCAACGACCGCCGTTATCAGTTTATGAATACCAACAGCGCACAGAGAGCCAATTTTTCTGTCCATTTGGCTAACCGCCGTTCGGTTGTTCCTATGACCCTGATATTGGTCGTTCTTGTTACGATAATCAGCCCGATGTTCATCGGCTTTTCCCGTCATAAGAATTCATCACAGACCAATCTTGAACTTATTGATAAATACAATGACGGAATAAAGAACCTTACAAGTGATGCTTTGGAAGGTATTATTACGCTTGAAAAGGAATATGTGATACCTGAAAACATACTGGTTTGTCCAAAACCTGATGCATCGTGCTACGGAAAAAGCACCTCTGCATCGGATGTAGAAGCGGCCCTTGAACGTGCAGCAAGCCTTGGCTGGGCTAATACCGATGAAGTCGTCTGGGATCCCGATATTGAGAGATGGAATAATACGCCGTATGAATACTATCAGGATGATACCATCTTTGTTGTTATGTGGAAGGAGTACATAAACCATGCCATTTATAACTTTGCTGAAGTATTTATTGCCCATCCTTCCCAGTTCAAGCGTATGTTAACTGACAATGAATTCGGTTCTAATACACGTACGACCCCTTCCGTTATGGCAAAGAGCGTCAATGCAGTTTGTGCGATGAGTGCTGACTTCTATGGTTACCGCGGCAAAGGCATTGTTGTGTATAACCGCAAACTTTGCAGGAACAACCCTGGCTCATTGGAAACAATGTATCTAAACGGAAACGGTGATTTCATTTTCAAAAAAGGTAATGAACTTGGTAACGACGAGCAACTCCAAAAATTTATTGATGACAATGATATTTTATTCAGCCTCTCATTCGGTCCGGTTCTCGTGCGTGACGGCAAAGCAGTAAAGAGCGTCATGGGCTATCCCATCGGTCAGCCGGACGGCCATTATGCACGTGCGGCTATCGGACAAGTGGGCAAGCTGCATTATCTTTTATGCACAGTTGATGGCGGCGTTAAGATGATCAAAGACCCCGACCTTAAAGAACCCGGAGTAATGCTCATTAACGTTGCAAAGGTCTATGAGGCGAAAGGCTGCATAAATGCTTACACACTCGACGGTGGACAAACCGCTACGATAGTTATGGACGACCACCTTTTTAACCGTGTCGGTTATGGCAACGAGCGTCAAATGAGCGACATTATCTACTTTGCAACCGCTATATCGAAAAAGGGGGATTCAGAATAATGAATCAAATTGCCTTTTTCTGGGGCTCTATAAGTATTTATTGGAGCAGCATTTTCTTTGCACTTGCAATCATCGGATCAGTTTTTGCTTCACTACAGATCAGGGCTATACAAAACAAGACCCCTAACGCAGTGCTTTTAACGGCACTTATCTCCATCCCTCTCTCACTGCTATTTTCCCGTCTTGTGTACTGGTACTGCTCTTTTGAACAGTATCGTGGAATATTGGATGCTCTTACCAGCTTCGGAGAAGGCGGTCACTCTCTGGTTGGAGCCGCAATCGGGCTTTTTCTTGCCACTGTCATTGTCTGGCGGCTAAACATGGTTTCCAGTCTTATGCAGTTATGGGATTGTGTTTTGCCGGGAAGCATGATAGGAATAGCAATCGGAAGATTGAGCGGTTTCTTTTCTGCTGACGATAAGGGGAAAATAATGTTTGATAATCCTTCGCTGCAAAGACTTCCATTTGCCGTGGAGATTGTTAACGAGGCAACCGGTACATCCGATTGGCGTCTGGCAACCTTTCTTTTTGAATCTGTCGCCGCTCTTATCGTGTTTTTTGTGTGTCATTATATTATCAGGAGTTTTCATCAGACCAACCTCGGTAAAGAAAAAGTTATATGTTCTTTGCCTGACGGTTCGGTTGCAATGATATGTTTATCTTTCTTTGGTTCCCTTCAGGTGGTTCTGGAAAGCACCCGGTACGATTCACTCTTTCTCAGAACCAATGGATTTATCAGCCTGATGCAGATGGTTTGTCTGGCTTTGGTTCTCACTTCAATTATCTTTTTCAGCTATCACTCGATAAAGATAAATGGAGGCGTAGATAGAAAACACATATTCACATGGCTGCTCTGCGTTATTCTTATTGGTCAGTCTGCCTATGTTGAGTATTATGTTCAGCGTCACGCAAACGAATACTTTATATGTTACACTGTAATGTCGATCGCAATGATATCCGTAAGCCTTCTGATCATTCAGTTGTGCTGTTCGTGCAGCACCCGAAGCGAGAAATAGAGATTTCTGCAAAGCATCTTCTACAAGGAGGTAATCCGCATGGATAACATGGAACAATATCAAGCCTATGCCGAACCGACTGCGGAAACTCAGCAGGAATTCGCTCCGGGCTTCAGTACCCTGCAGAGCGGCTCTCTGGAGGAATCAGTAGCGGCTGCTGTGGACGGCATTGATGTCGTCGGCGGCATCGACACCGTTACAGGTTACGGTCTGTACCCTTACGAAACATACACCTACGCATACGAGCAGAACTACGCGGACATGGGCTATCCCATGCTGACAAACGAGGAGCAGCTTGCCGCATTCCTGCAGGAAAGGGCAAACAAACGCTGGAAAGCACCCCCTCTGCTTATCCTCGCGCTGATGCTGCTCTGCTTCCCTGTGGGTCTGTTTATGATGCTCTTCTTCACCCGCTGGGGTGCATATCCAAAAATACTTATCACACTTTTTGTTCTGGCCGCGGCACTTGCAATCTACGAAATTCTGGTTGCGAAAAATGTAATCGCTCTTCCCAGCGTTATCGCTGCGATAGGCGAACTGTGGCGCGAGCTGTTCAGCTGATTCAACGGAGGTATTTGTCAAATGTCCAAACAGCTTTTGATGGGAAATCACGCCATCGCCCTTGGCGCAATCAAGGCAGGCGTGGGCTTTGCCTCGGGTTATCCCGGCACCCCCTCTACGGAAATACTGGAAACCCTTGCCAAGCACAACCCGGGAGATATTCATGTCGAGTGGTCGGTCAATGAGAAGTCCGCTCTGGAGGTTGCCGCAGGTGCAGCCTATGCAGGTGTGCGTTCGCTGGTCACCATGAAGCAGGTGGGTCTGAATGTTGCGTCCGACCCGCTGATGAGCCTTGCCTATGTGGGCGTAAAGGGCGGCATGGTCATTATCTCTGCCGACGACCCCGGCCCCATCTCCTCCCAGACCGAGCAGGATACCCGCACCTTTGCCGCTTTCTCCAAGCTGCCGGTATTTGACCCTGCCTCCCCCGAAGAGGCTTACGAAATGATAGGCGACGCCTTTGAATACTCCGAGAAGTACGGCACACCCGTCCTCTTCCGCCCCACCACCCGCGTCTGCCACGGCTGTGCTGATATAGAGGTCAGCACCAACCGTGCCGCAATAACTCCCGAGGGCTTTGTAAAGGACCCCAAGTGGGTTATCTTCCCCCGCGCTTCCTATATGAACCACATCAAGCTGGAAAAGCGCCGCCCTGTGCTGGGCGAGGAATTTTCCGACTACCGCTATAACACCGTCAGTGGTAGCGGCAGGCTGGGCATTGCCTTTGGCGGCATTAGCTGCGGCTACGCAATGGAGGCACTGACCGCGCTGAATGTCACCGACTGCCGTACACTGAAGGTTGCTACACCCTACCCCTTCCCCGAGCGTCTTGCTCTGCAGTTCCTTGACGGACTGACCGATGTGCTGGTGCTGGAAGAGCTTGACCCCGTCATCGAAAGAGAGCTGCTGATGCTGTGCGGCAAGCACCACATCAATGTAAATATCCGCGGCAAGCTGACCGACGAAGTCCCCTGCGCAGGTGAGCTTTCGGCAGAAATCGCTGCAGAATGTATTGCCGCATATCTTGGCGTTGAGTACACAAAGCCCGCAGGCATCGCAGATGCACCCGCTATGGCGGTGCGTCCTCCCGTACTGTGCGCAGGCTGCCCCCACAGGGCTTCCTTCTACGCCGTAAAGCAGGCACTCAAGGGTCAGAAAGCGGTATTCTCCGGCGACATCGGCTGCTACACTCTTGGCAACGCAATGCCCCTCGACATGGTTGACACCTGCCTGTGCATGGGCGCGGGCGTTACCATCGCACAGGGCCTGCACACCGTACAGCCTGACTGCAAAAACGTCGCTTTCATCGGTGACTCCACCTTCTTTGCTTCCGGTCTGACCGGAATTGTCAATGCAGTATACAACAAGCACGACATCACCGTATGCGTGCTTGATAACTCCACCACCGCCATGACCGGACATCAGCCCCACCCCGGCACCGGCAAGACCCTCATGGGCGAGGTCACTGACCCCCAGAGTATCCCCACTATACTCCGTGCCATGGGTGTCGGTCATGTTGCGATATGCGACCCCCTCAAGCTGGACGAGGCCGTTGCCGCCGTCAAGGAGGCAATCTCTTTCACCGGTGTTTCGGTGGTCATCTTCAAGTCCCCCTGCATTGCCGTAGTAAAGCCGGACAAGGCAATGGCAGTGGATTCCGAAAAGTGCATCGGCTGCGCCCGCTGCATCCGTGAGCTGGGCTGCCCCGCCCTCTCCCTTTCCGACAAGAAGGCGGTCATTACACTGTCCATGTGCACCGGCTGCACCCTCTGCGCGCAGGTATGCCCTGTTGGCGCAATAGCAAAAAACAACGGAGGTGAGCAGTAATGACCAACATACTTCTTGCGGGTGTCGGCGGACAGGGTACTGTCCTCGCCTCCAAGCTTCTGGCCCGTGCGGCTATGGACGCAGGTCTTAACGTCCGCACAGCCGAGACCATCGGCATGGCACAGCGCGGCGGCTGCGTGGTCAGCCATGTGCGTATTGGAAACTGCTACAGCTCCCTTATCCCCCTCGGCGCTGCCGATTTCATCATCGGCTTTGAGCCGGGCGAGGCTGTGCGCTGCCTGCCCTACCTGAAAAACGGTGGTGCAGTTGTTGCTGCAACGGGCGGCGTTATGCCGGTCACCGCTTCTCTGGGAAGCTGTGATTATTCCCCTGAGGCTATGCTCGATTACCTCAGACGCACCGTTCCCAATCTCACCCTGCTGGACGGCAGTGAGGTGTGTGCGCAGTGCGGCTCCTCCAAGGTGCTCAACGTGGCACTGCTTGGTGCCTTTGCCACAGCCTATGAGCAGCTTTCCACCGCTCCGGAAATCACCTTTGCCGGCATAGAGAATGCTGTGCGTGAGATGGTTCCCGAACGCTTTATCGAGATGAACCTTGCCGCCCTCAAGCTGGGCGCAGGAGTCGTCACCGCAAAATAATCTGATGGTTTGCCCCATAGCGAGGGCTTATCATAATAATTGCGCCGGCGTGCCAATGGTGAAAAGTCCGCCAGCTTTACAGCAATGACGGCAACACGCAAAGGTACAGCGGCAGTGCGCAAAAATTAAAGGAGTAACAAAAACATGGCAAACGAACGCTACCAACTGTCCCAGAAGCAGCTTGAGATGATCAGAACTCAGCTTGAGCGCGTAATGAGAATCCCCAACGGCTTTTACGCCAACAAGTTCGCAGGACTGAACCCTGCGTCCATCGACAGCGTTGAGGCATTCCGTCAGCTTCCCTTCAGCGACAAGGGCGAGCTGCGTAACGCGTATCCTCTGGGTCTGCAGGCAGTACCCGACGAAGAGGTTGTGCGCATACATTCCTCCTCCGGCACCACCGGCACACCTGTCATTATCCCCTATACCAAGCGCGACGTTGAGGAATGGGCAGTTATGTTCAAGCGGTGCTACGAAACCGCAGGCATCACCAACCTCGACCGTCTGCACATCACCCCCGGCTACGGTCTGTGGACCGCAGGCATCGGCTTTCAGGCAGGCTGCGAGCTGCTGGGCGCGATGGCTATCCCCATGGGTCCCGGCAACACCGACAAGCAGATCAAGATGATGATGGACCTGAAGAGCACCGTCCTGTGTGCCACCTCTTCCTATGCACTGCTGCTGGCAGAGGAGATAGCCTCCCGTGGCATCAAGGACAAGATTCACCTGCGAAAGGGTGTTATCGGCTCTGAGCGTTGGGGCGAAAAGATGCGCAAGCGCATTGCAGACGAACTGGGCGTTGAACTTTACGATATTTACGGTCTTACCGAAGTCTACGGTCCCGGCATCGGCATGAGTTGCGTACATCAGTGCGGTATGCATTACTGGGACGATTTCCTCTATTTTGAAATCATCGACCCCAAGACCGGCGAGCAGATGCCCTTCGGCGAGGTTGGCGAGCTGGTCATCACCACCCTGACCAAGCAGGGCGCACCGCTTATCCGCTACCGCACCCACGACCTGACCCGCTTTGTCGGCGGCGAATGTCCCTGCGGACGCGAGTATCCGCGCATTGACATAATCCTCGGACGTACCGATGATATGATAAAGGTAAAGGGCGTCAACCTCTTCCCCGCACAGATAGAAGAGGTGCTGCGTGACGTTGACGGCGCAAGCAGCGAGTATCAGGTCATGATTGACCACCTCAACGGCAAGGACATCATGACCGTGTTCTTTGAGAGAACTGCCGACGCCGACCAGAAGACGGTCGAGCAGGCAATCAAAGAGCGCTGCAAGGCCAAGCTGGGCATCACCATCGTGCCCAAGTCGGTCACCATCGGCGAGCTGCCCCGCAGCGAAAAGAAATCCACCAGAAT
>SVPT01000078.1 GCA_015065695.1 Oscillospiraceae bacterium
TCATTGAGCCTTTCTGTAATATTGAACCTTTCTGTTATATAAAGCCCTTCTGTTATATTAAGCATTCTTGTTATTGGTAATACAGGATCTTCTTTCCAAGCGCCTCTGCGGTTTCCCTGCCCAGGTAGTGCTCGACGATCGCCAGAGCGAAGGGTATGGCAGTTCCCATTCCCCGGCTGGTGATGACATTGCCCGTGGTCACAGCGTTCTCGCGCACGAGATCGGCGCCGTGATCGATGAGAACATGCTCAAAACCGGGATTACAGGTAGCACGGATTCCTTTTAAGAGCCCCAGCTCGGCGAAGATCGAGGGAGCGGCGCAGATGGCGGCGATCATTTTTCCCTCCCGGTGGAAACGCAGTACGTTGTCCATGTTGTCCAGCGGCTCACCCATGCCCATCAGCACTACGTTGGAAATGCGTACCGACTCGATTCGCTGTGCTTCCGTTATCTGTGCCAGTATCTCCGAGGGGGTAAGGTTACGGGAATAGCCGCTGCGCCCCGTTGCGCAGAAAACACAGCCCATTCTGCAGCCCACCTGCGTGGAAACGCAGATGCTGTAGCCGTGGTTGTACTTCATCAGCACCGACTCCACGCACTGTCCGTCGTGCAGACGGAAAAGATACTTTCGCGTCTCGTCCAGACGTGAAGCCAGCCTCCTTGCCGCTTCAGCGCCGTAGATGGGGTAGACATCCGAAAGCACCGTGCGCAGGCTCTTTGGCAGGTCGGTCATCTCATCGTAGGAATGTACCCCCGCCTGCAGCCATTTAAATAACTGCTTCGCCCGATATTTCGGCTGTCCCAGCTCCGCAAGAAGCAGTTCCAGCTCCACGGGCAGCATTGCACGTATATCCTGTGAAACCTGCATATCGCCGATGCTTCACTCCTAATTATATCATCTCTTTATCATTCGTGCAACAAAGAATCCGTCGCCTCCTGTCACCTGCGGAAAAATCGTCCTGCAGTGGTCAGGCTCTTTGATAATGCTGTCCGCCTTTGCGGGAAGCTGCAGCGGCAACGGCTCAAATTCCTTGTGCTTTGAAAGGAAGGCGGCGACTACATCGCCGTTTTCCCGCGGGTTGAGCGTGCAGGTGGAATATACAAGCACACCGCCCGAGGACAGGGCCTTTGCGGAATGCTCCAGTATGTCAAGCTGCAGTGCGGGCAGCCCCTCGATTTCCTCCTGCGGCTTGCTCATTATGTCGGGCTTGCGACGGATAACACCAAGACCCGAGCAGGGCACGTCGCACAGCACCCTGTCGGCGGTGATACCGTCGTCGCAAAGGCCGTCACGCACTGTGGGACGGATTATACCCTCAAGCCCCAGCCGTTTTGCGCCCGAGGCAATAAGCTCCACACGGTGGGGGTGTATGTCGCAGGCGGTTATCTCACCCGCGCCGCCCATAAGCTGCGCAGTGGTGAATGCCTTGCCGCCGGGAGCGGAGCAAACGTCCAGTATTCTCTCTCCCGCCTGTGCGCACAATGCGGCACAGCAAAGCTGGGAGGATATATCCTGAATGTGCAGCAGCCCCTCTGTAAAGGGCGGCAGCTTGCTGATGTCGCCCGCAGCGGAAAGCTCCAGCGCACCCGCAAGCCACTCCACAGGGCGTGCCTCCACCCCATGCTCCGCAAGCAGTCCGATAAGGGTATGCTCATCGGTGCGCAGGGTATTCACGCGGGCATAGAGGGGCGGTCTGCCCGAAAGACCGGCAAGCAGCCCTCGGCAGATGTCCTCTCCGTAGCTGTCCGTCCACAGCGTTTTCAGCCACAGGGGGCAGCCATGCTCCTCTGCGGGGACAGGCTTGCCCTGACGGATATAGCCGCGCAGCAGGGCATTGATAAAGCCTGAAACACCGCCAAGACCGCATTGCCGCGCAAGGGCGACCGACTGGTCAACGGCAGCGTTGTCGGGGATTTTATCCATAAAGCCTAGCTGATAGATACCCATGCGCAGAATGATGCGCACATCGGGCTTTATTCGTGTGCCCGGGCGGGTTACGCAGCCCTTTATAAGGTTGTCCAGCAGCTCCTGCTTTTCCAGCACGCCGTAGAATATCGCGGCGGCGAGGGCACTGTCCCTTTCGGAAAGCTGCGCCTCCGCCAGTACCGCATCCAGCGCAATGGTGCTGTATGCGCCTTTGTTCACCCTTTTCAGCGCGTCAAAGGCGGCACTGCGTGCAGATTTCATCTCTTTCTGCCCAGCATTCCGATAAGGCGAAGCAGGTTAAGCAGGGAAACAATCAGTGCGGAAAGGTAGGTCAGCGCGGCAGCGGAAAGCACCTTTCTCACGCCTTTAAGCTCCTGGTTGTCAATTGCAAGCACCTCGCCGAGCTGCTTCTTTGCACGGTTGCTGGCGTTAAGCTCCAGAGGCAGTGTAACAAGGTGGAAGAGCGTGGACAGAGCAAAGAAGATAACGCCTGCAAGTGCCAGATACCAGCCGAAGCTGACATTGGAGGAGGCGTAAAGCACAAGACCGATGAGAATAAGGTAGGGAGAAGCCTTGGAGGTAAGACTTACCACCGGCACAAGGGCGTTGCGCACCTTGACAGGCACATAGTTGGTGTTGAACTGAATGGCATGACCCACCTCGTGGGTTGCAACGCCGATAGCTGCTACGGAGATGCCGTTGTACACGCCCTCAGAGAGAGCGATGGTGTCGGTGCGGGGGTCATAGTGGTCGGTGAGGAAGCCTCTGGTGGGCACAATGTCAACATGCTGCAGACCGTTTGCATCCAGCACTGCGCGGGCAGCCTGTGCGCCGGTGATGCGGCGGGAGTTGACAACCTCACCATACTTGTTGAAGGTGTTTCTTACACGGAACTGCGCCCACATGGACAGCAGAATTGCGGGGATAAGGGTTGCCAGATAGAAATACTGGGACTGAATGACAGTCATAAAGTTATCGCCGAAGTTTGCGAAAAAATCGGAAACACTGGCAATGAAGTTTTCCATATTCGTTCTCCTTTTTCATTTTTGCGGCTTTATCGGAAGCTGGTGATCTGTGCTGTATACAGACAGCTTTCAGCATCAGACAAGCTTTGTGCCTACTTCGATGGGGTGACCGCGCATGTAGTCCTCTGCCTTCATGCGCTTGCCGCCCTCTGCCTGAAGCTCCACGATCACCACCGAGCCTTCGCCACAGGCAACGGTCAGCGGAGAGGCAGAGATAACCTCGCCGCACTGTCCACAGCTTCCGCTGCTCTCGCCTATAACAGACCTATGCACACGCAAACGCTTGCCGCCAAGGGTGGTGTGAGCCACCGGCCAGGGCTGCAGTCCGCGTATCTTGTCGTGTACCTGCTGTGCGCTCAGGCTCCAGTCGATGGTGGAAAGCTGCTTGTTGAGCATGGGGGCGTGGCAGGCAAGGGAATCGTCCTGCTTGCGGGGCTGCAGCTCTCCCCTCTCTGCCTTGTCCAGAGTTTCCAGCAGAAGCTGTGCGCCCATCTCAGAAAGACGGTCGTGCAGCTCGCCTGCGGTCTCGTTTTCACCTATGGGTGTTTCTGCCTGCAGCAGAATATCGCCGGTATCCATGCCTGCGTCCAGACGCATTGTGGATACGCCGCTCACCTTCTCGCCGCACAGCACCGCCCAGTTGATGGGTGCCGCACCGCGGTATTTGGGCAGCAGCGATGAGTGTACGTTGATACAGCCTGCGGGCGCGGCGTTCAGCACGGCATCGGGCAGCATCTTTCCGTATGCCACCACAGCGATGGCAAAGGGCTCCATTTCGGCTATCTGCTCCCAGACGGCGGGGTCTTTCATGCTTTCGGGCTGATAGACCGGCAGACCGTACTCCATTGCGCACACCTTGACGGGCGGCGGTGTCAGCTCCAGACCGCGCCCCTTGGGCTTGTCCGGCTGAGTGAATACGCCTGCGACGGTATGACCTGCCTCTACGACAGCGCGAAGCGCGGGTACGGCGAAGTCGGGGGTCCCCATAAACACTATCCGCATCTAGGATTCCCCCCTCTTTTGTTCCAGCTCCTGCATCTCCTCGTCGGTGAGCATACGCTCGGCAACGTCAATATAGAGAGTGCCTTCAAGATGGTCGGTTTCGTGGCAGACAATGCGGGCAACGAAGTCCTCTGCCTCTATTTCGCACTCGTTTCCGTCACGGTCAAGGTATGTGGCACGCACCTTCTGGGGACGGCGGACAATGCCGTACTTTCCGGGAATGGAAAGGCAGCCCTCAAGGTCCTCCTGCTCGCCCTCACGGTGTGTGATGACGGGATTTATCATCTCAATAATGCCCTGCTCGCCGGTGTCCACCAGCACAACACGGCGCAGTACGCCCACCTGCGGTGCGGCAAGACCTACACCGCCCGACTCCGCAAGGGTCTGCTGCATATCGTCCAGCAGCATCATCAGGCGGTCGTTGAATTTGGTTACAGGGCGGCTGACCTTGCGCAGTGAAGGGTCGCCGTCTTTCAGAATCTGTCTCAGTGCCATTTTGCAAAGCACCTCCGCTGTTATTATTGCCTGTTGGTTACAGAGAAATTATTTTTTCGTTTTTTGTGCCTTGATATGAAGCGTATATCTGCCGCACCGTTAGGATTTTTTCCGCAGGCGCGATGCTATATTTACGGTGTAATGAATCAGAAGCTGGATATGTTTTCGGGATTCATGTCGATAAAAACCTGCACAGCGGCAGCGCGGCGGTCCTCAGTAAACTCCCGCAGCAGCGTTGCCAGCAGCTCCTTCGTGCTTTCGCTGCGTCGGCATTTCAGGATTATCCTCCTGCGGTACTTGCCCTTGACCCGCTGTACGGCGGCATCTGCGGGGCTGAGCGCACGCAGCGGCAGACCGGGATATTTTTCCTCGGCAAGCTGCCGCAGCCGCACAAAGAAGGCGGCAGAAACCTCCCGCACCTCTTTCTCAAGCTGCCCGGAAAAGCCCACCACGCACATATCGGAAAACGGCGGATATAGCATGGCGCGGCGCATATTTATCTCTTTCCTGTAAAACTCCAGATAATCCTGCCGCGAAGCCATCGCAATGACCGAGCTGTCGGGGGTCATGGTCTGTATGATGGCTCTGCCTCGTCGCTCTCCTCTTCCCGACCTGCCGACCACCTGTGTCAGCAGTGAGAAGGCGCGCTCGTAGCTGCGGAAATCGTCGCTGTAGAGCATCTGGTCGGCGAGCACAACGCCCACCAGCGTAACCCGCTCGAAGTCCAGCCCCTTGGCGACCATTTGTGTGCCCACCATGATGTCATATTCGCCGCGGGCAAAGGCCCCCAGCTTTTCGGTGTAGGAAAGGCGGGAAACGGTGGTGTCGGCGTCCATGCGCAGAATACGCGCCTTTGGGAAAAGCCGCTCCAGCTCGTCCTCCGCACGCTGTGTGCCCTGCCCTGCATAGCGCAATTGCTCCGCGCCGCACACAGGACAGCTCAGCGTAAAGGGCTGCGACTCGCCGCAGTAGTGGCACACCAGCCGCCCGATGTCGTGATGGTAGTTCATGGACACGCTGCAGCTTCGGCAGGTCAGCACATGACCGCAGGCTCTGCAACTTACAAAGGTATTGTACCCACGCCTGTTGTGCAGCAGTATCGACTGGCAGCCGTTTTGCAGATTTTCGTTGATGGCATCATACAGCCGAGGGCTGATAAGTGCCTCGCTGACCCTCTGCTCGGAGAGGTCAACAATCTCCACCTCAGGAAGCACTGCGCTTCCGTAACGGCGGGAAAGGGTTTCCAGATAATATCTTTTCTCTTCAGCGGCACGGTAGTGGCTTTCTATCGAGGGGGTCGCTGAGGCGAGAATAAGCGATGTTTTGTGATATGCGGCCCTGAATCGGGCAGCGTCCCGCGCATGATAGCGGGGAGCCGATTCGGATTTGTATGTATATTCCTGCTCCTCATCCATGATGATAAGCCCAAGGTTTTCAAAGGGCGCAAACACGGCAGAGCGCGTGCCAATGGCAATCTGCGCCTCGCCGTTCTTCACTCGTTTCCATTCATCCAGCCGCTGTCCAAGGGAAAGTCCGCTGTGGAATACGGCAACGCGGTCGCCGTAGCGTTTTCCAAAACGCTCCAGCGTCTGCGGGGTAAGGGCAATCTCCGGCACCATGACGATAACGCCTCGCCCCTCGGCAACAACGTCATCAATAAGGCGCATGAATACGGAAGTCTTTCCGCTGCCGGTTATGCCGTAGAGCAGCGTGGTGGAGGCGGTGCCGCTGTGCAGCCGCCTGTACATATTTTCGTAGGCGGTCTGTTGCTCGGTGGTGAGGGTGATATCCTCCCTGCTGTCAGCCGCCTGCGGGCAGTTTTCCGGTCGGCGGTAGCGTTCCTGCTCGTATATCTCCACCAGACCGTTTTTCTCCATGGTGCGTATCGTCGAGGGGGAAACGCCTGTCAGGTAACGCAGCTCCTTCAGGCTGGCGCAGCCCGCCGTCATCAGCAGGTCGGCAATCTCCCTCTGGCGGGGTGTTATGCGCACCGAGCCGTCCTCCGGCAGCTCGCCGCACAGCCTCACCATGCGAACCGTTGCGTCATTGGTCTTGCGCACCTCGTCGTCGGTGCGCACAAGCAGCCCACGCTTGACAAGGCGCTCGGGAATGTCGGAGCCCTCCGACAGCTTCATAACCTCCAGAAGCACATCACGCTCGACGGTTGCGCCGCTCTTTGCAAGTCCCTCCGCCACACGTCTTTCGGCGGCGGTAAGGTCTTCCATGGCATCAATCGCTGCTGTGTCCACTCCGTCAGCTATTCTGTAGGCGCAAACAAACTGCACATTAAGTCCTGCGGGCAGCATGATTTTCGCCGCCTCAAACCAGGTGCAGAAGCAGTTTTCCCGCAGCCAGCCGGCAAGCATCAGCAGCTCCTCGTTAAGCGAGGGGGTTCTGTCAAGCACACCGCTGATGTGCTTGAGCTCACCACGCTCGATGGGCTCGGCGGTTTCGCTGCGCCTGTAGATGATGCCCTGACGGCGGCGGTTGCCCCGCCCGAAGGGGACGGTTACACGGCAGCCGGGCAGAGCATCGTCCCATAGCGACTGAGGTACACTGTAGTCGAAAAGCCTGTCAAAGCTGTAGGAGGTTTTCTCCACAGCCACACTGACAATGACATTCACGCTCCGGTCCATCGGGAGGTTTCCTGCTTTGTTTTCCAATTATTCCTCGTCGTCCGCGTCAAAACGCTCTGCCATGTCATCGGCGGGAGCGGAAACGGACAGCTCAAACTCGTCATCGCTGTAGATGGTAGCACCTGCGGTTGCAGAGGCAATTACCGAACGACCGGTCATCAGGTTGTCCAGCACCACGTTGACCGGCTTGACCGGAGCAGTGGAAGCAGGATGCTTAAGTGCCTCATCGGTAATTTCTCTGGCGCGGGCTGCCACCAGGTTTACCAGTGCATAGCGGCTTTCGCACATGCTGAATACTTCGTCAATGGTCTTTTTCTTATCCATGCTATAATTCCTCCTGTTTATGTTGCAGGTGTATATTGTGGAGCAGCGCCCCATATCTCAATGTATATTGTTGTAAAGCTATAGTGCTTTACTTCTTTACGCGGCAGTTTTCCGCAATGATTATGCTCAGAAGCTCATCGGTTGCGGCGTTGAGGTCATCGTTGATTATCACATAATCATACTCACCGGCTCGGTCCATCTCGCGCTTGGCCTCGCCCAGTCTGCGGGCGATGTCCTCTGCACTGTCGCGTCCGCGGGTAACCAGTCTGCGCTCCAGCTCCGACATGGACGGCGGCATGATGAAGATGCGCACCACCTGCGGGAAGCTTTCCTTAATCTGCGCACCGCCGTTGACGTCAATCTCAAGAATAACGTCACAGCCCTCCGAGAGCTTCTCCAGCACAGCACTTCTGGGTGTGCCGTAGTAGTTGCCGTTGTAGTTGTTGTATTCCAGCAGTTCACCGGCTTCAATAGCCTTGCAGAATCGCTGCTCGTCAACGAAGAAATAGGAAATTCCCTCGGTCTCGCCCGCCTTCTGGGGACGTGAGGTCATGGAAACAGACACGCTCAGCTTGAGCCGTCTGGATTCAGCCGCTGCCATGGCGGCACCCACCAGTGTTCCCTTGCCCGAGCCGGAGGGACCGGATATGACCAGAAGTACGCTGTTGCCTTCAAGCATTTTCAGAAGCCTCCTCAATACTGATTATCTCTTTGCCGCTGCCGTCCTTTGGCAGCGTTGCGGAAAGCACAATGTGTCCGCTGTCGGTTACCAGAACAACCTTCATGCGCCGCCCGTAGGTTGCGTCAATGAGCATTCCTCGCTCACGGGCGTCCTGCACCACGCGCTTTATGGGTGCGGAGTCGGGATTGACCACCGCCACCACACGCTGCGCCGAAACAAAGTTGCCGAAACCGATGTCCAGTAGCTCCATCGTGTCGCCATCCTTTCAGGGGTGTTTTGTGAGGGGATTCACCACACAAACCGCAGTTTTCGGGATAAAGTGAGCGGAAACCATCCGCTTTGCATTTGCCCGAAAAACGGCATAACGGGACGCCCGGTCTTTTCCGACTGCGCGCCCCGTGTATATGTCGATTAGGCGCATCCGCAGGGTATGCGTTCTGCGCTTATTCTATGTTTTGTATCTGCTCTCGGATCTTCTCGATTTCAGCCTTGACCGAAACAACAATATGGGCAACATCGGTGTTCTGTGCCTTGGAGCCGATAGTGTTGGTCTCACGGTTGATCTCCTGCACAAGGAAGTCCAGCTTGCGTCCCACCGGCTCATCGGAGCGGAGAATGGCACGGAACTGGTCGATGTGGCTGCGTAGGCGCACAGTCTCCTCGTCCACCGCAATTCGGTCGGCGAAAATGGCGCACTCGGTCAGCAGACGCTGCTCGTCCACCTTGGCATCGCCCAGCAGCTCTTCAATCTTCTGGCGCAGACGTTCACGGTATGCGGCAAGAGTCTCGGGAGAACGTGCCTCCACCTCTGCCACAGCACAGAGAATGCTGTCAAGACGGCTTTCCACATCGGCAAGCAGCTTTTGACCTTCGGTTTCACGCATGGAGATAAAGCTGTCAATGGCGCGGAGAAGTACCGACTTCACTGCCTCCCAGATGGCCTCTTCGTCCTCGGGGGCGCGGCGCACATTGAATATATCGGAATACCGGGAAACGGTGGCGACAGAGATGTCGTTGCGCAGGTCGCAGCGTTCTGCAAGCTCGCGCAGTGCGGCAACATAGCCATCGGCAAGGGAGCCGTTAAGCTCCACCACCACAGCACCGTCGTCCACCGACTGTATGGAGATGTACACGTCAATCTTTCCGCGGGAGACCATGGACTGAACAAGAGCCTTGACCTTGTCCTCAATAAATCCATAACCTCGGGTTACCTTGGCGGAAAACTCGAAGTAGCGGTGATTGACCGACTTTATCTCAACAGTAATATCCTTTCCGGCTACGGTGTCCTGACAACGACCGTAGCCGGTCATGCTTCTTATCATGGCGTTCTAAATCACACCGGATGAATCTTGGCGGTCATGTCCGCATGGGCGGAATCGATGCCAAGAGCCTTGTCACGGCGACGCTCGAAGAACTTGGTTGCAACCTTGTCGAACTGGGCGTAGGACAGTACGTCCTCTTCCTGCTCGATGTACTCGGCTGCTTCGCCGCGCAGACGCTCCAGCTCGGGCTGAATGAGGTCGGCAGGACGGCAGGTGATGGGCTGATCGTCACCGATGATGCGGCGGCGGAACTCGGGGTCGATCTCAACAGGAGTACGACCGTAGGTGCCCTTTACAAGACCCTTGAACTCGTTGGTGCACATCTTGTAACGCTGACCGGAGATGATGTTGAGAACAGCCTGAGTGCCGACGATCTGGGAGGTCGGGGTGACCAGCGGGGGGAAGCCTGCGTCAGCGCGGACGCGGGGAACTTCGTTGAGAACGTCGGTGAGACGGTCGAGCTGACCTGCCTCGGTGAGCTGGGAAACAAGGTTGGAGAGCATTCCGCCGGGCACCTGATAAAGCAGGGTCTTAGAGTCAACGCTCATTACCTTGGGATTGAGACGACCGCTTGCGATGTACTTCTCGCGCAGGGTGTCAACGTAATCTCTGATCTTGGAGAGCAGAGTAAGATCCAGACCGGTATCCCACTTGGTGCCCTGCAGAGCAGCGACCATGGACTCGGTGGGAGCGTGGGAAGTACCCAGTGCCAGCGGGGACATAGCGGTGTCGATGACATCAACACCTGCCTCGATGCCCTTCATCAGGCACATGGAAGCCAGACCGGAGGTGTAGTGGGTGTGCAGCTGGAGAGGAATCTTGACAGCCTCACGCAGAGCCTTGACCAGCTCGTAGGTGCCGTAGGGAGTGAGCAGACCGGCCATATCCTTGATGCAGATGGAGTCTGCGCCGGTGCTTTCCAGTCTCTTGGCGTAGTTGGTGTAGTACTTTATGTCGAACACAGGGCCGGTGGTGTAGGAGATGGCAGCCTGAACGTGTCCGCCGTACTTCTTGGCAGCGCGGATAGAGGTCTCAAGGTTGCGGATGTCGTTGAGTGCGTCGAAAATACGCATGATGTCGATACCGTTGTCGATGGTCTTCTTTACGAAGTAGTCAACAACGTCATCGGCGTAGTGGCGGTAACCCAGCATATTCTGGCCGCGGAAGAGCATCTGCAGCTTGGTGTTGGGGCAAGCCTTGCGGATAGCACGGAGACGCTCCCAGGGATCTTCGTCAAGGAAGCGGAGGCAGGCGTCAAAGGTTGCGCCGCCCCAGCACTCCAGGGAGTAGAAACCGACCTTGTCCAGATCAGCCAGCATGGGGGTCATATCGCTTATAGGCATTCTGGTGGCGATGAGCGACTGGTGTGCGTCGCGCAGAACCACTTCAGTAATTTTGATTTTTGCCATGTTGATTATCTCCGATCGTCAGAATTAAGCAAGCGAAGCAAGAGCAGAGCCGGACTCAACAGCCTCACCCTTGTTGACATGGACGGCTGCAACGGTGCAGTCACGGGGAGCCATGATCTCGTTCTCCATCTTCATGGCCTCGAGAATGAACATGATGGTACCGGCCTTGACCTGGTCGCCGGCCTTGACGTTGACGCTGAGGATAGTGCCGGGCATGGGAGCGGACAGCACTTCGGCGCCGGCAGCGGGAGCAGCAGCCTTGGGGGCAGCGGCGGGAGCTGCAGCGGGTGCGGGAGCAGCGGCAGGAGCCGGAGCGGGAGCAGCAGCACGAGCGGGAGCAGCGGATGCGCCCATTTCCTCGACCTGTACGTCGTAAGCAACGCCGTTGACGGTAACTCTAAGATTTTTCATAACTATATACCCTCCGATTGTTTTCGGTTAATATACCTTTTCGTTCTATGCTATCCTCAGCCGATTACAGCTGGATATTGGAGTGCTTCTTGGGATGACGGGCAACGCGCTTGCCTGCCAGCATGGAAAGAACGCTGATGAGCTTGGCGCGGGTGTCTGCAGGAGCGATAACGTCCTGAATGTAGCCTTCCTCGGCAGCGGCCAGAGGAGAAGCCAGAGTGGCCTTGTATTCGGCAACCTGCTCTGCGCGGGCAGCCTTCTGGTCCTTGACGCCCTTGAACTTCTCGCTGAAGAGCACTGCGGCAGCAGTCTCAGGAGCAAGAGGAGCGATAACGGCGTTGTTCCATGCGAATACAAAGTCAGCGGCGGCAGAGCTGCCGGCAAGGGCGATGTAGCCGCTGCCGTAAGCTGCGCCAGTGATGACGGAAACCTGCAGGGTGGTGGCCTCTGCATAGGCGTGAGCCATCATGGAAGCCTCACGGAGAGATGTAAAGCCGCCTGCGTTTACATAGGTGATAACAGGAATGGAGAAGGCATCGCAGAAGCGGACAAAGCGTGCGCCCTTGGATGCGCCCTCACGGCAGACCAGAATGTTCTGGCTGTCAGCACCGGTGATGATAACACCAACGGCTGCACCGTTGATGGTGGCAAGTCCGGTTACTACACACTTGCCGAAGTCCTTGTTCAGCTCGATGAAGCTGCCTGCGTCCACAGTGCCGGCGACGATGTCCTCAGCGGCGGGCTTGCCGGAGGAAATCTTCTGTGCGGCGGCTGCTGCTGCGTTGACATCGGGTTCAGCAAACTCGAGGACAGCGGGAGCTGCCAGATTGTTCTGGGGCAGCAGAGCAAGAATATTTCTTGCCTCAGCAACTGCTGCCAGATCATTCTTGGCGATTATATGCGCGGTGCCGTTTTCTGCGGCATCCTTGGAGGAGAGGTTATTGCCTGCGGTGTCGATGCCGTAGTTGGCACCGTCGGCGCAGATAACGATGTCTGCGCTTGCAGCCAGCATAGAGGCAGAGCCGATGCAGGGACCGGCGACAACAGCGATCTGGGGAACAACACCGGAAAGGTTGTTGCTGCGGTTAAGCAGGTCGCCTATCGCGCTGAGCATTTCATTGCCCTGCTTCAGACGTGCGCCGGTGGAATCATAGATACCGACGATGGGTGCGCCGACCTTGAGAGCATAGTCAAATACTCTTGCGATCTTTGCGGCAGATGCCTTGGAGATGGCACCGCCTGCGACGGCGCTGTTCTGCGCAAAGGCGCAGGTGTTGATGCCGTTGATCAGACCGAATGCGGCAACGACCTCAGCGGGCTTGCCCTCGGATACCGAAAGGGGATCAAACTCGGTCATACTGCCCTCATCGAACAGCGCGATCAGCCGTGCATAAGCCTTGCTGGACTCCACTGCGGAGCGCAGCTCTGCTGCAGG
>SVPT01000079.1 GCA_015065695.1 Oscillospiraceae bacterium
GTCAGAACTGTCTCTCGCTGCCGCTTTCTGCTCGTATTCCAGATAGGCGGCGGTGTCACCCCAGCGTTCCTTTACCTCCTGTGCGTATTCGTTTATTTCGCTCTTGTCAAATGGCTTGAAGCTCATTGCTGACACTCCTTTTTCCTTTATTTCACGGGCGTATGCGATAAGCCCGGCGATGTGTGCCTGCCGAAGCTCCAGCAGGGTAATCTGCTGCTCCAGCGCCTGCTCGGGGCTGAAGTCGGGATTATCCAGCATGGCTTTTATATCCCGCAAAGGAAACTGCAGCTCACGAAACAGCAGTATGCTCTGCAGGCGGGCGATTGCCGTATCGTCATACAACCGATAGCCCGCCTCGGTCACGGCGGTTGGCTTTAGCAGACCGATGGCATCGTAGTGGTGCAGTGTGCGCACGCTTACCCCTGTCAGCGCGCTCACTTCCTTGACTGTACGCATATGTTCATACCTCCCGTGTAAGCATATCATAAACCATTACGCTGCGTGAGTGTCAAGTGTTTTTTTATTGCTGGAATGATGAATTTGCTTGAAAATTTTAGTTTTACGGATATATAATGCAGGCGAAAGGTGGTTATGAGAATGAAAAAAATCTCTTTGCTTGCAGTTATTCTTTCTCTCTGTGTGCTGCTTGCTGCCTGCGGCACACAGCAAGGGCAGAGTACCGACAGCACCCAGACCGGGTGGACAACAAGACAGGCGGACAGTGATGCAGTGTCCATAGTCCTCAGCGACAGCGGCGTTACAGTAGGCGGCAAGGCTGCCACCTCCGATAGTTCGGAGTCGGTTTATGTAAACAACGACATCGTTTTCTATCTTGAGGGTCAGGGCTTTACCTATGGCGAGGGCGAGGAGAAGGACGAACATTCCCAGAGCGAAGCCGATGCCCATACGGTGGTGCATATCACAGAAGCGGGCGAATATGTCATTTCTGGCTGCCTCTCCGCAGGGCAGATTGCAGTGGATTTGGGCAAGGATGCCGCAGATGACCCCAACGCAGTTGTTACGCTGGTGCTTGACAATGCGGACATTACCTGCACTGTTGCGCCTGCCGTAATCTTCTATAACGTGTACGAATGTGGCAGCAAGGACGAAGAAACCGCAGCCATGGAGGTGGACACCTCGGACGCAGGTGCCAATGTCGTCATTGCTGACGGCAGCGAGAATAACATCAGCGGCTCCTATGTTGCACGCATCTATAAATCGGTGGAGCTTGACGAAAGCGGCACCAAGGTGGTGGACAGCAAGAAGCTGCATAAATATGATGCTGCGTTCTATTCAAAGAAAACCATGAACATCTACGGCGAGGAAAAGAACAGCGGTGTGCTTAACATCTTTGCGGAAAATGAGGGTTTGGATTCCGAGCTGCACCTGACAATATTCAGCGGCAATATCAATATCAGGTCGGGCAACGACGGAATAAATACCAACGAGGACAATGTGTCGGTCACACATATACTCGGCGGTGTGGTTAACATAACTGTTGACGGTTCAACAGGCGAGGGCGACGGCATAGACTCCAACGGCTGGCTGGTAATTGACGGCGGTACAGTCAATGCATATGCCTGCGGTTTCAGCGGCGATTCGGGCATTGATGCCGACAAGGGCGTGTATGTGCGCAGCGGTCAGGTAGTTGCCACAGGTAATATGTATGACCGTGTGGTCAGCGAGCAGACAAGTGCGGTATTTTCCTTTGCACTGCGGCAGAGCGGCGGCAATGAATATTCCCTGTGTGATGAAAGCGGCAAGGCTGTGCTGACCTGCACCCCTGCCAACGATTTCCAATATCTCTATGTTTCTGCGCCCCGACTGGCAGCGGGTAACTACACCTTCCGTCAGGGGGATAAGCTGCTGAAGGGCACAGCAGGTCGGCAGCATATGGGCGACTTTATGGGCGGTTTTCATCAGGGGAATCCACCCGAAATGCCCGAGGGAATGGAGCGTCCCGAAATGCCGGAGGGAATGACCCCACCCGAGGAAATGGAGCGTCCCGAAATGCCGGAGGGAATGACCCCACCCGAGGGAATGGAGCGTCCTGAAAAGCCCGAGGGAATGACCCCGCCGGAGGGCTTCGGTGGCGGCGCACCTGCGCAGGAGACCTCCGAGCTGTTTGCGATTGCCGAGGGTGAGAATACGTTCGAAATTTCATAAACAGCAATAAATCAAATCAATAAAGCAACAGAAAAAACGTGCATCTGTCGGCAACGGCAAATGCACGTTTTCTGTTGCGTGACTGCGTAACTTATCAATCGCCCAGCAGCAGGTTGCTTACCCGTGCGGGAACAGCGTTCTTGCCGCCGAATACATAGGTGCGCTTTGCGTTGCGTCCCCGTGCGTAGAGGTCAATACCGTCGGGGAGGGTGTTGCCTGTGAGCAGCAGAGGAATGCCCTGCTTTGCGGCGAATGCGCCGCCTGCCAGTGCATCGGGGAAGCTCAGTCCTGTGGCAAGGGCAACGCTGTCGCCGGTGAAGAGGCTGTCATATTCCCTGCACACAGCCAGTGCGGTGGCAAAGCGGTCGATGCCGCTGATGCGGCGGACGGTGTATCCAAGTGCCTCAAGGCTCTTTGCGCCCTCGTCTGAAACGGCTGCCGTACCGCCGAGGATAACTGCATCGGTGCAGCTTACCGCCTGTGCGCCGGCTGCGGTTTCGGTGCGTACCGCGCCCTGCCTTGGCAGATAGAATATCGGGCTGCCCATGAGGGCTGCGGGTGTGCTGACGGATAGTGCATCGGGGAAGCTTTCGCCGCTGGCGAAGAAAAGCTGTGTGGGGGTCTTTCCCGTTACGGAGAGCAGCTCTGCGGCAATGGCTGTGGCTGTGGCGTAGCGGTCACTGCCCGCAAGACGCTGGGTGGTGATGCCACTGCTGTGCAGGGCGTTTTCAACTGCGGAAGCAACTGCTGCCTCGCCGCCCAGCAGATAGGCTTTGAGTGTGCCCAGACGCTTCATCTCGTCAAGCACAGGCTTGGTCAGTGTCTTTCCGTCGGTGAGCAGAATGGGTGCGTCACAGGCGGCGGCAAGGGGGACACCTGCCAGAGCATCGGGGAAGCTGTATGCGTTGGCAATGACCACGGTATCTGCTTTCTGCCAGCCTGCCGCGCTGATGGCGGAGGCGGTGGAGATGCGGTCGCTGCCCGCAAGGCGGGTGACGGAGGAATGGTCGGGGAGCTGTGAATCGCTCTTGGTTACGGTGACGGTGCAGCGGGCGGAATGGTCGCCGGAATATGCCGAGATGCGTGCAGTGCCCTCGGCAAGTGCAGTGACTATGCCGCTCTGAGTGATCCACGCCACGTTGGGATTGCTGGTGGTAAAGGAGAGGTCATCGGTGGTGCGGTCGGGCTCAATGTCCCAGGAAAGGCGCATAGTGTCGCCCACAGCCAGCTTTATCTCGCTGTCCCTGAAGGAAAGGCGGTGGGTGTTGATGCCGATGCCTGTGACCGCACGGAGGCGGTTGTATGCGCCGTCGATTGCGCCCTGAGAGGCGTTGGGGTCTTTGCTGATGGCCTTTGCCTCGGTGATGGACTTCTCCGCTGTGGGGTAGCTGAGGGTGGAGAGAATGGCGAGCAGTGAATTGAGGTCGGATTTGTCAGGTACGGTGGAGTTGACGGTCTGGGCTTTCAGACATACATTGTTGTAGTCATTGAAGCTGTCCTTCCAGCTTCTTGTGCCGAAGCGGTAGTAGCTCTGTCCGGGGCGGGAGGAGGCTTTGCTGTCGTCAGAGCCTTCCACAGAAAGACGCGCAGTGCCGTCAGAAGCGGTCATCTCAAGGACGATGGAGAAACGCTGTCCGGCACGCAGCGCGACAGGTGCGTCCAGCTTTATGGTGTGGTAGCCGCGTGTGTCCATGCGGAAATCCTTGGTGGCAGCAAGCTTGCCGCTTTCGGGGTTGCCGTTCTTGGGGTCAAGATACACCTTGGCGGTGCAGTTTACGTTGATGTTTTCATTGAGGAAGGAGAAGGAGGTGAGCTGCTCGCGTCCCTCTGCCATGAATACATTGGCAATCGCGCCCTTGCCTGTGCCGTTGATGGATATGTATGTGCCGTCGGGTGCGCCGTCGTACTGATAGTTGTTGTCATAGGCGGAAACCGGTGCCATATCCATCGCCACAAAGCGACCGACCGAGGTGTCCTCGTAGGACAGCCAGAAGTAGCCGTCGTCACCCCAGTCGTCACCCCAGGAGTTGCGGATAAGCCACGCGCCGTTGGAGGCGGGCTTGATGGCGAAGTTGTCTTTGGAGTAGTTGTCGTCCCAGCCGATTACAGCAACGGCGTGGTTGGTGGTGGTGAATTCGCCGTTGTTGTTGTAGGCAGTGGTGCTTCCGAACTTGTAGGAGGACTTCTTGTCGTAGTAGCTGCACATCAGCGCGCCGTGTTCGATAATCTCGCGCTTGATGCGGGCCCTGTCGTTCTTATCAATCAGGCTGGCGTCCTCCAGACGCAGGGTGGAAACATAGCGGTGACGCTGGTTGAAGGTGGTGGTGAAGAAGCTGCCCTCCCAGTCAACAGGGGCACATTCTTCCAGTTCGGGTCCGCTGCCGCGGGCGACGGTCATCACCGCGTACAGCCACGAGCCGCCCTCCAGAAAGGGGGAGGGGGAATCAATGCCGTCGTCCACGGTGGTGCTGCCGACAACGTCGGTGCGGGGTTTGCCGGTAAACCACGAAAGGTGACCTTCGGAAAAATCGGTGGCGGCGGTGATAAGGCCCTCCTTGCGTGCGGAGGTCTCCATGGCGCACAGCGCACCAAATGCCCAGCAGGAGGCGGAATCGCCCTGCTCCTCCACCGGAGCAAGATAGCCGAAGCTGCGGCTGTCGTAGGAGGCGGGCAGGTTGGCGGAGGCGGCTTCGTTGGCGTATTCAGGCTGCTCGCGCAGGTCAACGGAGCCGTTTTTGTCGACGTATATATAATCTATATATCCACCCGAGGCAGGGTCGCCGACCGGGGTGGGAATGTATTCGGTTATTTCGCCGCCCGCGACGGTGCCGCCCCGCATCTCATCGGGGAGGGTGTCTGCAGCGGAGGCGGGCGCTGCGGCAGCAAAAGCTATGACAAAGGCGAGCAAAACAGCAAGCCATTGGCGAAGAGCGAGCTTCTTGAACATATGCCTCTCCTTTTCGTCGAACTTATTTACTGTTTATTATAACTGTCTTTGTTAATGTTTTCACCCCCTGAAACATATTTTTTACAAAATTTTAATCAGCTTGCGAAATTCAGCAAAATGACGAAGAAATTCTTGCCGCGCAATGGGTATATTCTGGCAAATTAATTGTCACAAAAAGCATGTTAAGGTGGAATAAAGAAACATACAGTGTGAGTTCTGTCGGAGGCAATATGCGTTAACACAATATTAATATACAACACAAATAAGCATCGAATTTGTAGCAAGTGATATAAATATTTACATTAATGCAACGGCAGATTATGCAAGATGATGCATTTGTGCCGTAGGCATGTCGGGGCGTACACTTGACAGGATATTCCGGCAGGGATATAATAAGTGTGAACTTGTTTCCCGTGATATGCGGGTCATGTATCTTATCGATGAAAGGAAAGATGCCAGATGGCAGAACGCAGAATGATCTGCAGAAGCGTTATTGAAACCGACCAGTTTCAGGAGATGTCCATGGAGGCACGGCTGCTCTATTATGAGCTGCTGGTGAGAGCCGACGATGACGGCTTTGTGGGGCAGCCCCGCAGCGTTGCGCGAATGATAGGTGCGGGCGGTCGTGAGCTTACGATTCTGGAAAGCTCGGGCTATGTCATTATCTTCGCCAGCGGTGTGTGCGTCATCACCCATTGGCGCATCAACAACCAGATACGTCACGACCGTTACCACCCCACCACTTATCTTGAGGAAAAGAGCCTTCTGCGCCTGCTGCCCAACAGGGAGTATGTGCTTGCGGAGGACGGAATCGCCTGCGGCAGCCTGCTGTGGGATAATGACATGGAGGAAATCTGCTGCGAAAGCGATGAGCCGGAATGCTTTGAAAATGGCTTTGAATCGGCAGAAAACGACCCCTGTGAAGATGTGGTTGCCAACTTGGCAACCGAGTATAGTCTAGTAAAGTCCAGTCAAGTAAAGTCAAGTAAAGTAAAGTCCAGTCAAGACCAGACCGACGATTGCGCGCAGAGCGCGGCAGAGGGTGTGTGCTGTCAGCAGGAGCAGAAATCATGCGAAAGCCAGAAGGCGGCTGCGGAACGCATCAAAGCTGCCAACGAGCGCAAAGCGCAGGAGCGGCGGTTTGAGGAATTCTGGGAGGCATACCCCCGCCATGTCGGCAGAAAGAAAGCTGAGGAGGCTTATCGCAGGCTCAAGCCGAGCGAGCAGCTTCACCGGCAGATACTGCTGGCTGTATACGCTGCCTCGCAGAGTGAGCAGTGGCAGCGGGAGGGCGGACGCTATATCCCGCATGGTGCTACCTACATCAACGGAAGACGCTGGGAGGACGAGTGCCAGCCAGTGCTGAAAAAGGACAGTGATACCGACTGGGGCATTTCCGAGGAATGTATGCTGCAGTAGCAGAGCAGGGGAGGTGATGTTTGCGTGACTGTTGCTGAAATCTACAAAAGGGCACTGGGAGGCGAATTTCCCATAGACGAGCTGACCGACGAGCAGTACGCACAGCGCAGGTGTGACCGAAGCAATGCCGTTGTGGGTGACCTGGAGGGCTACGACTGTCCTTTGTGCCTAAACCGCGGGTACATCACCCGTGTGGCGGGGCGGGTGGAGCTGGTTACGGCAGAATGTTCCTGCATGGAGATACGCCGCAGCATGACCCGCATGAGCATATCCGGTCTGGGAGAGGTGATGGGCAGGCTGACCTTTGAGCGTTTCCGCGCCGAGCAGCCGTGGCAGCAGTCCATGCTGGAAAAGGGCAGGGCTTATGCCGCAAGCCCCTCAGGGTGGTTTGTGGTGTGCGGACAATCGGGCTGCGGCAAGACACACATCTGCACTGCCACCGCAGGACAGCTTCTCAGGCAGGGGCGGTCGGTCAGGTATGTGCTGTGGCGGGAGCTGTCTGCAAGGCTGAAAGCCGCCATGAATCAGCCGGAATACGAGCAGCTTATGACCCCGCTGAAGAAATGCGACGTGCTGTACATCGACGACCTGTTCAAAGGGCGCAGGGGAGAAGAGGTGACCGACAGCGACATCAAGCTTGCCTTTGAGCTGCTCAACGCCCGCTACATTCGTGAAGCACCCACCATCATCAGCACCGAGCGCACCCTGAACGACCTCTTCAACGCGGACGAGGCTATCGGCGGCAGGATATACGAAATGAGCGGTGGGTCGGCGGGCTATTGCCTTGAGATAAAGCACGACCGGACCAACAACTACCGTCTGAGGAAAAAGAGATAATTACCGAGGTGCAGAGGTTATTTTTTGTGCTTTGCAGGCAGATGCAGCAAATAAAACAAATTGCATAAAATCCCTTGTATTAAGTGCGGCATTGTGTTATTATGTATTATAATTACTATACTATAGCAATATTATGGTGTTTTTTAGCCGTGGATAATACTACTACACTTAATCGTGCAGGTGATTATATGATTAATATGCAGATTCCTGAGAGTATTTATAATATTATTCAGAGGATAAACCTCGGCGAAGAAAACTGGATGATTGTTGCCGGTGTGTGCCTTTTGCTGGCGTTGCTCGGGCTTACCGGCAACATAGTCATCACACGGCGCGCAAGGAAGCGGGAGCGCGACAGAGAGATTGACCTTATCTGCCGTAACGAAAAGGTTATGCGCCTTGTTGCCGGACACTCCGACCGTGCGGTGTTCAGCTATGACATCGCCTCCCGCAAGGCTTTCCCGCTCCGCGGCGAGGACAGCGGCATTTTCATGCAGGAGATGCTGCACAATCTGCCTGAGCTTGCCATAAACAGCGGTCATATCATGGATGAAAGCGTTGAGGATATTCGCCGTCTGTTTGCCGATATACACAGCGGTGTACCCTCCGGCGGCTGCAAGCTGCACCTGCGCAAGGTGGATGACCAGCGCCGCTGGTATGATGTGAAGTTCACCACTGTAGCAGATGATGAAAACGTGGCGCACGCTGTTGTTTCCGTCCTTGACATCACCGACGAGTATATGCGTCAGCTTGCCTATCAGCGTTTCCGTCAGGCGGTGGATGAGCCCAATGAGGGCGGCTTTACCTTCATCATCGACATCACTGCCGATGTGGTGGAGCGTCAGTACGGTCTTGCCAGCGATTTCTCCGGAAAGAACTACACTCAGGTGCTCAACGACAACTACGGCGGCATCATCTTTATAGAGGACGGCGAGTGGGGCAGCGAATACTTCTCCCGCGAGCATCTTATGATGCTTTACAGCATAGATGTTCGCCATGTGGAGGACGACTGGCTCATCAGGGAAGAGGACAGCAAATGCTGGAAGCACGTCAACCTTGACCTTGTGGAAGACCCATATTCCGGCCACCTGAAAGCCTTTGTCAAGGTCAGTGACATCACAAAGGAGAAGGAGCAGAGCATTGAGCAGCAGCGTGTTTCCCGTCTGGACGGTCTTACCGGACTGTACAGCCGCGCTGTGGGCGAGAAGATTATCCGCGATTTCCTTGCGGGGGACAGCGGTCAGCGCTGCGCCCTGCTTGTCATGGATCTGGATAACCTCAAGAGCATCAACGACAATCTGGGACACATGGAGGGCGACAGGGCAATAAAGCAGATTGCCGACGCCATGCGCTCCCAGTTCCGTGTAACCGATACCATTGCACGACTGGGCGGTGACGAGTTTATCGCACTGCTGCCCTTCGTCAGCGACAACGCGCATCTTGGCAGCACCATGCTCAGCCTGATGCAGGCCATTGCCGCCATTCGCGTGGGCGAGGACAACGATGTGCGTGTTTCCTGCAGCATAGGTGGCGCTTTCGGCAAGGTGGGCATGGATTCCTTTGAGACGCTGTACGATAAGGCAGACCGTGCCCTGTACCATGTCAAGAGAGGCGGCAAGAACAACTACGCCTTCTATTCCGACGAGATGGTCAGCGAGGACTATCACTACAAGCCCAACCCCGGTCTGATGCTTGACTACTCCAATCTCCCCGTCGAGGACGTAAAGAGGCTGATTTCCGCCCTTTCGTATGTATACCCTGTTATGATGTTCTGCAACTACACCAAGAACACCTACAGGGCAATACAGTTTGCCTATGACGAGGAGAGCTGGTTCCGTGCCGTCGGTCAGCCCGACGAGCTGCTGGAGGAGATTATACGCTCGCTCCATCCCGATGACAGAGATGGTTTTGCTGCTGTGTTCTGCAGGGATAACATAATTGCCCTTCATGCGGAGGGCGTTCCGCGTATTCTCTACAGTGCCAGACATATGACCGGCGACGGTGTATATCGCATGATGCGCGTACACTTTGTCTTTTCCAAGAATCAGGATACGGGTGATGACATCACAGGCGTGATGTTTGCCCGTGTCAATGATATTGAACACGTGGAAAAAAATACAGCCGAAGTGAAAAAGGCATAAGCCTGCCCTGCGGGGGCAGCAGCCTTTCTCTCACAATAAAATGAAACGATTCAGAAAAGATTCGGATACACAGATACACGATATTCAGGATTCAAAGATAAATATTCGGAGGATGAAATAATGCAGGGCAGCGACTTGACAAAGCGTGCAATACTGCTGGTCGATGACAGCAGCATCAACCGAGAAATGCTGGAAAGCAACTTTGTGAGCAAATACACAGTACGCCACGCCGAAAACGGCGCGCAGGGACTGGAGCTTCTCCGCAAGTACCCCGATACCTCTGCGGTTATACTCGACCTTGATATGCCGGTGATGAACGGCTATCAGATGCTTGAGGCAGTGATGCGGGATCCTAAGCTTTGCCACACACCGGTGGTGGTAATTACCGCCAACGGCGACGAGGACAGCCAGATTCGCGCACTGGACGGCGGAGCGATTGACGTCATAACCAAGCCATTCCGCCCCAGAATAGTGCGTCACCGCATTGACGCGATTATCGACCGCAGAGAAAACGAACGGCTGGAAGAGGAAAACCGGCTTTACGAAAAGCTACTGCGTCAGTCCGAGCTGGACGAGCGCACTGGCATCTATAACAAGCAGGCATTCTGCCGGCGCACAGCAGCCATGCTGGCTGCCAATCCCAACGACCGTTTTGTGCTGTTCCGCTGGGATATCGACCGCTTTAAGGTACTCAATGACGTATTCGGCGTTGCCAACGGCGACCGCTTCCTTGAGGATATAGGCGCGGCATACCGGGAAAACACCCGCATTGAGATGACCTACGGTCACTGGATGGCAGACCATTTCGTCACCTGCATGAAGCAGGAGGATTTTGAGAGATATGACATCATCAACAAGATTCTCTCTCTCTCCTCCGAACGCTACGGCACCTACGACCTTACCACCCGCATCGGTATATATGAGGTAGAGGACACCACCCTCGACGTATCGCTGATGTGCGACAGAGCCCTGCTTGCGCTGCAGTCGGTGAAGAACAACTTCACCAACCGGGTAGCCTGGTACAACGGCTCCATGCGCGATGCCCTGATTGAGGAGCAGGAGCTGGCTGCAGAGATGGTTGCCGCGCTGGAAAACGGACAGTTTGAGGTATTCTATCAGCCCCAGTATGACTACGACAACAACGTGCTGCACGGAGCGGAAGCCCTTGTGCGCTGGCGTCACCCTCAGAAGGGTCTGATTGCACCCTCCGGATTTATCCCTTTCTTTGAGCGCAACGGATTCATCAGCCGTCTGGACGAATTTGTCTGGCGGACTGTGTGCATAAATATCCGCAAGTGGAAGGAAATGGGGCTGCCCGTTGTGCCCATTTCGGTAAACATCTCCCGCATAGATCTCTACAATCCCCGCCTGTGCGAAACGCTCATCGGCATGATTGAGAGCAACGGTCTGGATTCCTCCATGCTTCGTCTGGAGATTACCGAAAGTGCCTATATGTACGACCCCGACCAGCTTGTGCGCACGGTGGAAAACCTGCGCTCTGCCGGCTTCAGCGTGGAGATGGACGACTTTGGCAGCGGCTATTCCTCCCTTAACACCCTCAAGGACGTGCCGGTTGATATGCTCAAGCTGGATATGCGCTTTATCGAATCTGGCAAGGACAGTGCCCGCAGCGGCAGCATTCTCAGCTCGGTGGTGCGCATGGCACAGTGGATCAAGCTGCCCATGGTGGCAGAGGGCGTTGAGACCAACGAGCAGGCCGATTATCTCAAGAGCATCGGCTGTATATATCTGCAGGGCTTCTACTTTGCAAAGCCCATGATTTGCGAGGACTTTGAAAAGCTGCTTTCCAATCAGGAATACGTCCCCGTAAAGAAAGAACAGAAAACGGTGGACATCGAGGGCGCAGAGGACTTCCTCAATGCCTCCACACAGGCCACACTGCTGTTCAACAGCTTTGTCGGCGGTGCGCAGATAATTGAATATGACGGCGAAGGCTGCGTGGAGTGCCTCCGCGCCAACGACCGCTACTTTGAGGTCATCGGCTGCGACAGAAAGTGCTTCTACAGCCGCGAGCGTGATATGCTCACCATGTTCTTCCCCGAATCGGCGAAGGAGCTGCTGCGTGTGCTCAATCTTGCCGCAGAAACCGGCGAGGAGCAGCAGTGCGAGCTGCACTATCTGCCCATACACGATGACGGCAAGGAGCTGTGGACAGGTGTGCGCATACGCTATCTTGCCCGCACCGACAAGCGATGCATATTCTACATGGCATCGGAAAACATCACCGAGCGCAAGGAGCTTGACGCCCTGCGTATGCGCCTTTCCGACATAGTGAGAAACATTCCGGCAGGTATCGCCATCTACCGCTGGGGCAAGCATCTGCACACCGAGTTCATCAGCCAGCAGGCCTGCGATATTCTGGGCTATTCCCAGGAGGAATACGAATACCTGCTGGAAAACAACGTGCCCATCACCCTTGCCGACAGCTTTGCCAACAGGGAAGAAGAAATACGCCGCGCACTTTTCAGCGGTCAGACCGTTGACTCCACCGTGCCCATTGTGCGCAAGGACGGCTCCTGGATATGGCTGCGTGCGGTTTGTAGCATGGTGAGCCATGAAGGACGCACCCCGATGATATATGCCACCCTATTTGATGCCACCGAGCAGCACAACAGCGAGGAAAAGCTGGAGGCACTGCTCAGCACCGCCCACTGCGGCATATTCAAGTATCAGGCCGACGAGGAAGGCCGCATCACCTACATAAGCGAAAGTATGCTGAAGATGCTGGGCTACACAAGGGAGCAGTTTACCGAGAGGTTCGATGACCGCTTCCCGATGATGATATGGCATGAGGACCGTGCCCGCGTGCTGGAGTCTCTCTACGACCGTTCGATTGATAACAACAGCACCAAGGGTGCCTGCGAATACCGCATAGAGAAAGCCGACGGCAGCCTCAAGTGGGTGTATGACGTGGGTCAGCGCATCATCAATGTTGATGGCAAGGAATGGTTCTATGTAGTCATCATTGACATCGACCAGCGCAGGCAGCTTGAAAACCTCGTCA
>SVPT01000080.1 GCA_015065695.1 Oscillospiraceae bacterium
TATTTTTGACTTTAGGTTACTTTTGCGACAAATATATGCTTACAGCAGCTCCGCAAGCCGCTGATTGATGTTTGCGTCTTTCTTTGCAGTCTTTGCTGCCATGCCTGCCTTGAGGTCGTCAAGCTGTGCGGCAATGGCTCTGTCGCCAAGGGAGATAATCTGAAGTGCGATGATGGCAGCGTTGTCCGCGCCATTGATGGCAACGGTGGCAACCGGCACACCGGTGGGCATCATAACTGTGGCAAGCAGGGCGTCCATACCGTCAAGGGAATCGGACTTGACCGGCACACCGATGACGGGGAGAGTAGTGTGTGCCGCCAGCACGCCTGCCAGATGGGCAGCCTTACCCGCTGCCGCAATGATGACCGAGAATCCGTTTGCACGGGCATTCTTTGCGAACTCCGCAGCAGTGTCGGGAGTGCGGTGTGCGGAAATGACCCGCACCTCATGGGCAACACCGAAGGCATTGAGCCGCTGTACCGCGGGGACGATGATAGGCAGGTCACTGTCACTGCCCATAACGATGGCTACCTTCCACTTTGCATTTGCTGCCATGTCATTCACCTAGCTTTCTGATTTTTTATACGCCACACCCCGCCGCACAGTGCCGCGGGGCATGGCTAAATTCTTTTGTTATACAGGGAAAATCTGCTTAGATACTTACTGCGTGAGCGATTTCAAACAGCTCGTAGTCGAAGGGCTTCTTCATTGCAAGGGCTTCATTCAGGTCGTAGTCCACCATCTTGCCGTCCTTTATGGCAACAACGCGGTTGCCCTTGCCCTCGGAGAGCAGCTCAACGGCGCGGTAGCCCATCTCTGTGGCATACACTCTGTCCTGTACGGTGGGCGAACCGCCGCGCTGGATATGACCAAGCACCGTTGTGCGCACTTCCATGCCGGTCTTGTCGATTATCTGCTTTGCTATCTCATCCAGACCGCCTACGCCCTCTGCAGCAACTATGATGAAGTGATGCTTGCCAGTGCCGAAGGTGGAGGTTATCTTGCTGTGAATATCCCTGTCGAAATCGTACTCTATTTCAGGAACAAGAACAACGCTGGCGCCGCAGGAGATGCCCGTATTGAGTGCAAGCCAGCCTGCATGGCGACCCATGACCTCGACGATATTGCAGCGGTCGTGGGACTGGACAGTGTCACGAATGTTGTCAACCATTCTCATCGCGGTATTCATCGCGGTATCGTAGCCGATGGTGTATTCGCTGCAGGCGATGTCGTTATCAATGGTGCAGGGAATACCAACACAGGGCACGCCGGCGGCAGACAGCTCGCCCGCGCCGCGGAAGGTACCGTCACCGCCGATGGTGACAACACCGTCTATACCGTAGCGATAGCACATCTTTACTGCCTTATCAATGCCCTCCTGAGTACAGAATTCCGGGCAGCGTGCAGTGTAGAGCATTGTGCCGCCCTTCTGCATAATATCAGATACAGAACGAAGCTGCATCTCCTCAAACTTGCCGTCTATAAGACCATTGTAGCCGTGATATACACCGAAAATCTTCATTTCGCGGGCAATGGCACTTCTGACAACTGCGCGGATAGCAGCATTCATGCCGGGGGCGTCACCGCCGCTGGTCAGCACCGCTATGGTAGGCTTCTTCTTTGTAAACAAGCAAAGCACCTCCTGTTATGGTAATAATCAGACAACTTATTATATTACAAATCTTGGTTTATGACAATATCAAATCAAACACAAAATACGGTGCTATAGACCTATAAATATATTGTGTTCACCCAATATGCATAACTAAACCACCAGTTTGACATTGTTTTCACCCAATATGCGCCGCAATTCACGGAGCATTACCTCATTGGGAGATACCCACAGCTCACGGGGGGCACTCATCAGTCCGCTCTGCTGGGTGTAGACATACACGGGCGTTATTCCGTCGAAGATGCGCAGCACCTTCTTTGCCTGCTCAAGCTCGGGGCAATCCATTGCCGAACAGCGGAGGAAAAGCCCCTTTCGCTGGCTCTGCTGCTTTGCGGGCTCCTGCGGCTGTGGCTGACGGGGATTATTCTGCTCTGCAGCAGGCGGCGCAGTACGACGGTTTTCTCCGCCCCTTTCGCCGTAACGGGGCTGCCACGGCGCTTCGCCTGTTTTGTTGACGTGTCCGACGCTTTCGCAGATAATCTTGGGAGATTCCTCTTCACGCACGCTGATGCGCCCCTCCACACGGACAACTGCACCAGCCCGCACGTTGGCAGCATTTTCCGAAAGCACCGCAGGAAATACCAGCATCTCCGCTGTGCCCGTCACGTCTTCCAGTGTTACGAATGCCATGGTTTCGTTGCTGCGGGTGGTTTTTAGCTTGACCGCCGTAATTATGCACAGCAGTGTTGCGTGCTGTCCGTCCAGCTCCTGCGTGTTTTCCTCGGCCTCCAAACGTGCAAGCTGCATGGCTTTCATGGAGCGTGCCGACGGCTCGTATTCGTCCAGCGGGTGTCCCGAGAGGAACATCTCGGTAATCTCCCGCTCCATCGCCAGCTTTTCCGCAAGGTCGAACTCAGCCAGCTTTGGCAGTTGGGGGCGCACACTTTCCTGGTCGGCAAGCATATCAAACAGCCCCATCTGACCGGAAAGGTTGTGACGGCGGTTATTTTCTATGCTGCTCATCATCGGCTCAAGTGCCGCAAGCATCTGTCTGCGGTTGGCACCAAGGTCGTCCAGCGCACCGCACTTTATCAGGCTTTCCACAGCGCGGCGGTTAATATCTCTGCCGCTCATGCGCTCGCAGAAGGAGTAGAAGTCGGTGAAAGGACCGTCCTGCCGCCTGCACTGCTTTATCTCTTCTATCATTCCCGCACCAAGGTTTTTTATTGCAAGCAGTCCAAAACGAATATTCCCGCCAAAGACGGTAAATTGGGTGTCGCTGCCGTTAACGCTTGGGGGCAGTACCTGTATGCCCATTCTGCGGCACTCCGCAATGTACAGAGCCAGCTTGTCACGCTTGTCCAGTACACTGGTCAGCAGGGCTGCCATGTATTCCTTGGGGTAATGATACTTGAGCCAGGCGGTCTGGTATGCTACCACCGCATAGGCGGCAGCGTGGCTCTTATTGAAGGCGTAAAGCGCAAAGGAGGACATATCGTCGAAAATCTTGTTGGCAACCTCCCGCTTTACACCGCGGCGTATAGAGCCCTCTACAATTACGTTGCCCGCCTCATCGGTAAGACCGTCAATGAACACGGCGCGCTCCTGCTCCATGACCTTGACTTTTTTCTTGCTCATGGCACGGCGCACCACGTCGGCGCGACCGTAGGAGTAGCCTGCCAGCTTGCGGAAAACCTGCATGACCTGTTCCTGATAGATAATGCAGCCATTGGTGACGTCCAGAATATCGGCAAGCAACGGGTCATCGTAGGTAATGCTGTCGGGATTCTGGCGGTTATGGACGTATTTGGGTATGGAATCCATCGGGCCGGGGCGGTAGAGGGAGATGACGGCTATAATATCTTCCACGCTGGCGGGGGAAATCTGCATAAGCAGTCTTCTCATGCCCTCTGACTCAAGCTGAAACACACCTGAAGTAAAGCCTTCGCCCAGCATGGCGAAAACCTCCGCGTCGTCCTCGGGTATACTCTCAAGGTCAAAATCAGGCACCTGCTCCCGTATCATGCGGCAGCAGTCGTCAATGACCGACAGGTTGCGCAGACCGAGGAAGTCCATCTTCAGCAGACCAAGGTCTGCCAGCTCATTCATTGTAAATTGGGTTACCGCGTCGCCTTCCGACAGTGCCAGCGGCACGTACTCCGTCAGCGGCTTGTCTGTGATGACCACACCGGCGGCGTGCTTGGAGGTGTTGCGGGGCATACCCTCCACCTTCATCGCCATCTCCAGCAGCTCGGCTATCTCCGGGTCTTCGTCACGGGCAGCGCGCAGCTCAGGCGACCGCTCCAGTGCCTTTGCGATGGTGATATTCAGTTCACCCGGGATAAGCTTGGCTATCCTGTCTGCCGCGCCGTAGGGCATACCCATTGCCCGCGCGGTATCTCTTATGGCATTCTTTGCCGCCATTGTGCCGAAGGTTACTATCATGGAAACATGGTCGTCGCCGTACTTGCGGCGCACATATTCTATGACCTCCGGACGCCGTCTGCCGCAGAAGTCGATGTCAAAGTCGGGCATACTGACACGCTCGGGGTTGAGAAAGCGCTCGAAGAGCAGGCTGTAGCGTATGGGGTCGATGTTGGTTATGCCCATGCTGTAGGCGGCGATGCTGCCCGCGCCCGAGCCTCTTCCCGGTCCAACAGGCACACCTGTGCTGCGGGCGTAGTTGACAAAGTCGTGGACAATGAGGAAGTAATCCACAAAGCCCATCTTGCTAATTATTTCTATCTCGTAATCCAGCCGCTCGACCAGTGACCTATCGGGATTGTCGCCGTATCTTCTGCGGAAGCCCTCTCTGCACAGGGCGCAGAAGTAGTCATAATGACTGTGCCCCTCTGGCACATCGAAATTGGGCAGCTTTGTGTTGCCGAATTCGATGGTCAGGTCGCACATATCGGCGATGCGCACGGTGTTATCGGCAGCCTCAGGATTATTGGGCACAAGCTGCCGCATCTCTTCCTCGCTCTTGAGATAGAACTCTTCTGTGGGGAAGCTGAACGCATCGGGATTGGTGATTACGTCCTTGGTCTGGATACACAGCAGAATGGCGTGCATACGGGCATCTTCCCGCCTGATGTAGTGGCTGTCGTTGGTGACAACAAGCGGTATGCCGGTTTCCTCGGATATACGGATAAGGGCATCGTTTACACGAAGCTGATCAGGTATGCCATGATCCTGCAGCTCAAGGAAGTAGTTGCCCTCGCCGAACATATCTCTGTATTCCAGCGCAAGCTGCTTTGCTTGCTCATACTTGTCTTCCATGATAAGCTGCGGCAGCTCACCCGCAAGGCACGCAGAAAGCGCAATAAGTCCCTCGGTGTGTCCGCGCAGCAGGTCATGGTCCACCCTCGGCTTATTGTAGAAGCCCTGCGTCCACGCATCGGACACCAGACTAATAAGATTCTGATAGCCGATCTGATTCTTGCACAGCAGCACAAGATGGAAGCTGTCGGAATCAACTCCGTGGGTTTTATCAAAGCGGCTGCGCTTGGCAACGTACACCTCGCAGCCGATTATCGGCTTTATTCCCTGACTTTTGCACTCGTTGTAGAATGCGACCACGCCATACATTACACCGTGGTCGGTGATGGCAACGGCGGTCTGCCCCATCGCCTTGGCCTCGCTGACAAGCTGCTTTATCCGGCAGGCTCCGTCCAGCAGGCTGTATTCGCTGTGTACATGAAGATGCACAAACCCAGACATTCTTTTTATCCTCCAAAATCCGGCTGCCGCTTACTTCTTGGGCAAGTCCTCCGCTATCTCCAAAAGACGCTGTATGCGGTGATTGACACCGCTTCTGGAAAGGGGGCGGCTCAGTGCCTCACCCAACTGCCGCAGTGTCCATTCGGGATTCTCCAGCCGCAGCTCTGCCAGCTCACGCAGCTCTTCCGGCAGTGTCAGCAGACCCTTTTCCCGCTTTATACGCTTTATCGCTGCCACCTGCTCAGCAGAGGCGTTGACCGTCTTTGCGAGATTCGCACCCTCAAAGTTGGTGCGGCGGTTGACCTCGTTGCGTATTCCCCTGTATATGGTCTGGTTGACAAACTGGTAGTAGGCGTTGCCCGCGCCAATATCGGCGAGAAGCTGCTCTATTCCCTCTTTTTCCTTGACGTAGAGATACCACCGTCCGCGCCTGCTTCCTATGCCGCCGCTGATTCCGTGACCCTCCAGCAGCTTCAGCAGCTCCTTGCACAGCCGCTCGCTACGCGCCGCAATCTCCATGTGATAGCCGCCCGAGGGGTCAGACACGCTGCCTGCGGCGAGAAACGCCCCGCGCAGAAATGCGTCCTGACAGTTTTCTTCCTTCATCAATGTGCGGTTGATAGCGGTTACCGCCTCACCTGCGGTCAGACCAAACTGCTTCATAACCGAGGCGTGTTCACCCTCTGTCAGCTTAACCGCATACAGACTGCGCCCGCCCTTTGCGTGGGTAGGCTCGATTATATCTACATATACTCCGCAGCATCTCGCCAGTATTTCCGCTGCCCTGTGCGCAACGCACCGCTGACTGGTGCGCAGGGACTGTTCCGCTCCCTCCGGCAGGCGGGAGAATATCAGCATACCGTAAGCCTCTGCCCTATCACAGGCATCGCTCTGCTCACCTATTGAGGCAATCTGCATCTTGACCTTTGCGGAAAAGGAAATGCCGCTTGTTTTTTCCTGTAACACTTTGTTCCACTGTTCCTCGTGCCGTGATGTAGTAGTTTTTTGCTGTCCCTCTCCAAGGACACATATTCTTATGGCGCGGTTTACTTCTTGCCGACGATTTTCTGTATGCTTTCTTCCTGCATAAGCTCACGCACAATGCTTTCGGCAGCCTTTTTGTGTGCTGCTGCGCCCGGGTGCCAGCGTGCGCCCAGGTCCTTTTCTTCCACCTGGTCAAGCACGCACAGCCATACGTCACCGTCACCCGCCATTCTGCGGCGGTCTATGGCACCTGATACCGCACCTATCAGCCTGCTTCCGCCCTGTCTCACCCACATAATCAGCGCGTTGGGATTGACCTCTCGCACATGGGCAAGGAAGCGTTCCGCAGTCCGGGAGATGCGCTCAAGACATTCTGCCGTATCCTGCTGCTTTGCGACGGTGCCGTCAGCCGCTGTAAACGGCTCGCACTCCATGGCAAATTCGTCGTTTGCGCCAAGGTTAATGATTACCACGTCAGGCTGCCACGAGGAAAAATCCCAGTCGTTGGCAGCACCCAGAGCGGCGTTGCGCTCTCCGTATGCAGCACCGCACACCTTGTCGTATATTGACGGCACTGTGGAGGCGGGGTTGTTATCAAAGCCGCTGACTATTCCCCAGCCGCACTGGGAAACAATATGGAAATCAGCATCAAGCGCCTTTGCCACCAGATTGGGATAGGTAATTGAGCCGCTGAACCACATGGGTATCCAGTCAGCCTCGCCCAGTGCGCCGTATGCACCCTCGCCGGAGGTATAGGAATCCCCTATGAACTCCATGCGCAGCTTTCGCTTAGGCGGAGCAAGCAGTGCGCCATCGGTTTCTATGCCGTGTATAAGCAGGCAGGCCGCCTGGTCATCAGGCATGGGCTGCACGTCCTTGTAAAGGCGCACGCGGCTGACAGCATTCTCATCATCGCGTCCGCAGATAAGGCACAACTTTGTTCTTCCCTTGGGTACGGGCATACGCGCAACAAACGCGCCGTTGACCTCCACCGTCACCCACTGGCAGAATACATTGTAGTCGGTCTCCACATCGGCATACACCGCAGTGCAGCCGCGTATGTTCATCTCAATGCCGCTGCCCGACCAGAAAAGCGGCAGCGGTCCTTTGCCCTGATAATGTGTTCTTCCGTGTACGAGTATCTTTTTATTTGCGGGCTTGTATGTCTTAAATATCTTTTCCAAAGCAATACACCCTTTCTCAAATCAAATAACAACATTATGTAAACTCTCTGTGTCGACTTGGGCTTTTCGGTTGCATATCCTGCCGCAAGCCCGTATAATCTATCTGTGCTGTGCTTTCTGCGATTTCTTCGTTATACAGATATACGCCAGCCTGTCAGCCCATTTCTCGGTGTAGAAGGAATAGTAATCCACGTTGTTTTTCGCCCTGTAGCTTTTGCACGCCGGCAGATTGCACCACAGCGCGGAGGGTATGGCTACCACCGGCAGATAGAGCGGCCCGAGAATAAGCGACTGTATGCAGTGCCCATACTCGTGCAGGCATATGCGATGCATCTGCGCGGAGCGGTATCTGCGGCTTGCAAAGATGAATTTGCCCATCGAAAGTCCGCCAAACTTTCCGCTGTGAACACACAGCTGTGCACCGTGGAAATTGCGCCGTGGGTCATCGCTGTATGCAGCCAGCACCCCAAGACCGATGAGGGTCTGTGGCAGGCACCATGTCCACATGACGAGGGTAAACAGCATATGCCGCAGCTTTCTCTTCCATTTGCTATTTTTGCTCATTATCATTTCTCCCTTTTCGGAGGTAACAGTACATGAAACTGAACACCAAAAAGCTCACCGTCATCACCCGCCTGATGCGGCAGCGCACCATTCCCCGACTGGTGCTGTGCGCACTGGCGGCGGCTGTTGCGGTGCTTGCCGCTATGGCACTGCGCGGCGGTTGTGCGGACACCATGGGAGCGGGTCGTTGGGTGTGGTTTGCCCTTTCCTCTGCCCTCTTCCTCTTTGCCTACACGCCGCTCATCGGTGGAGTTTGGACATCGGGTATGCTGCCCACCGCGGGGGTCGGCGGCATTCTGATGCTCTCCGCGCTGTATTGGGAAATCATTGTCACCCGCCCGCTGCTTCACGCTGCGTTTATCATCTTTCTTGCTGTCACAGTGCTTATGGCTGTAATCTGCGGGAGCACTGCAGTGCGTATGTACACTGCCTCCTGCCGTCCTCTGCCTGACGACAGAAAGGACATAACCGCTGTGGTACTGGGCTGCCGCATAAAGGGTATGCGCCCCAGCCTTATGCTGCGTGACCGTCTGGAGTGTGCCGCGGCATATCTTCGCAGTCACCCTGCGGCGGTATGCATCGTCAGCGGCGGACAGGGCATTGATGAGCCTGTCCCTGAGGCGGAGGTCATGGGGCGGTATCTCATTGACGCGGGCATTGAACCACAGCGCATTATTGAAGAGCCTTGCTCGGTCAGCACCCGCGAGAATATCGCCTTTTCTCTGGAAATCATGCGCAAGGCGGGGTTGCCTCCGCAGATGGCTATTGTGTCCGACCGCTTTCATCAGTATCGGGCACTGCGCATTGCCGCCTCTCTTGGGGTTGACGGCTATCCCATCAACCGCCGCACCAGCTGGTATCTGACAACACCCTACTGGCTGCGGGAGATATTCGGCATCATATTCATGCGGCTTATGCGGAAAGCCTCATAGCCGTGCCCACAGCTTGCTGTAGATGGGAATCATGTGCGCCTCGGGGCACTGCCCCACCGACTGCTCCCTGTCGAGCCATGCGACAGCACTGTTTTCGTCGGGCTTGTGCCTGAGCGGCTCACTCTCCCGCGCAAGGAAAAGGTAGGTTGCGTTGAGGTGTATGTGGGAGGAAACATAGCTTCCCCTTTTGACATGGGGCAAAACGCACACCGATTCAAGGGAGAAGATGCCTTCCTGCGCCAGTGTCAGATGCGCAAGACCGGTTTCCTCCCGCGCCTCCCGCAGAGCCACTGCGCAAAGGTCGGGGTCTCCGTCAGCGTGCCCGCCCACCCATGACCACGCCTTGTAGATGTTGTGGTACACCATCAGCACCCGGTCACGCTGCGGATTGACTATCCACGCAGAGGCGGTCATATGCACAAGGTCGTTGTCTCGGAGCAGAATATTATCGTACTGCTCTATGCACCTAAGCATCTGCTCACGGTCACGCTGCTCCTGCTCACACAGCGGACGGAATGCGGCAATCTCACTGTAAAGCGAGTCTATCAATTCCGCTCCCCCTTTTTTTGCGAATACACTATACAATTATAGCGCATGACCTCGCCCGAAACAAGTGCGGGCAGTGTCACGCGCTATTTTTATTTCTCTGTAAAGCGTATTATTTGATTTTCAGCCATGTCTGCATGACCATCTTTGCAGGCAGCAGCTTGGCAGCCCACCGCTTGAACTTGGTATTCAGTCCCAGCACCGAAAGGTCCTTTCTGCGGCGGCTGTCACGCAGAGCCTTCTTCACTACAGCCTTTGGCTCATACATGGGCTTGAAGTTCTTGCAGGTATCGGGATTCTTTGTGTCCTGCGCCACAGCGAAAAACTCAGTGCGCACAAAGCCCGGACAGACGCAAGTCACGCTGATGCGCCGCGACTTCAGCTCCACATTGAGCGCACGGCAGAAATGCACCACAAACGCCTTGGTGGAGGCGTACATATTGAACTCGGGCAGCGGCTGGAATGCCGAAGCTGAGCCGATGGTCAGTATCCGTGAGCCGTCGGGCATATAGGGCAGCACGTCATAGGTCATATGCACCATAGACTTTACGTTGAGGTCTATCATGTCATCTATTTCCCTGTCGGTCAGGTCTAGGTAGGTGCCGTACTTTCCAAAGCCTGCCGCATTTACCAGCACAGACACCTGCGGCTGCTCCTCACTCAATCGATTCACCACTGCCTCTCTTCCCTCGGCTGTGGTCAGGTCGGCGGTAATTGCCACGATTTCGTGGCTGCATTCACTCTTTAGCTGCTCCAGTCGGTCGGTACGGCGGGCTATTACCCAGATTGCGTCCAGAGGGGTCTTTTTGTCTGCGTCAAGCTGCCGCACAAACTCCATGCCCATGCCGGAGGAAGCACCTGTTACTATTGCGATTGCCATTTTTTTATCTCCTGTTTCGTTATGCTCTGTTCTTTAAAGCTGCTCAAGGGGCACAAATTCCCGCTGAATGAACACGCCCAGCTCAAGACCGCAGAGGCAGTCCTCGGGCAGCTCATCAAAGAAGGCTGCCACACCGTGTGAGTTGTGGGTATCGGAGCCGATGGTCAGCCTTTTGCCCCCTACCTCGGCAAACTGCCTGATAACCGAAATATCGGGCAGAGTGTTGTGGCAGGCAGAGCGCATACCGCCTGTATTCAGCTCCAGCGCCATACCCGCCTTGGCTATTGCAGCCAGCGCCTCCCTGCGCAGGGGAATATCAGGCGAGGGGGTATCTATGCCCTTGAGGGGCAGGTCAAAATGGGCAATGGAATCTATCCCGCGCATACCTGCACACTCGATGGTGCAGCGGTAGTATTCCTCCATGACCTCCAGGAAGCTTCTGCCCTCAAACACCGACTCTACGCCTGCGTAACGCCCAAACACGCCATGGACACTGCCCAGAATCATGTCAAAGCCCATGGACTGCAGCTCTTTCAGCTCATCGTGGTGCTCGTGGGGCTGGTCAAACTCTATGCCGTACAGTATGCGCAGGCGGCTGCCGTACTGCTCACGCAGGCGGGCAATCTCACAACGGTATGCCTCCAGCGGCACTGTCCTGTGGCACATCTTCGGCTCAAGGGAGCAGTTAAGATGCTCGGTAAAGCATATACATCTCATACCCTTTTCAATTGCGGCAAGTATATATTCCTCTGAACGATTGCCTCCGTCAAAGGAAAAGGTGGAATGCATGTGTGTATCAATGGCGGCTCTCATAATCTCCTCCGCAGTTTTCTTTCCTATGTTTATTTTCCCTGTGTTACTGAATATACAGTTTTGATGATATGGTGCGTGCTTCCATTATATCCTCACAGACGGCGATTGTCCAGCAGATTAACTGCATTGGGCGAAAACTTCTGTGCTTTGATTGATATACCGCCGCTGATATGCTATACTTCTTGTACATCAAATATTATCCGCTGTCCGCTTTGGGGCAGCGCAATGAGGTTTGACACAATGAAACACGAAAAAGCACCGCTGACCAAGAATCAGCGGCTTGAACTGGATATAGTTGCCGCCGGCTCAGGCGGTGAGGGCATCGGACGGCACGAGGGCTTTGCGGTGTTTGTACCTGCAGCGGCGGTGGGCGACCGCATAGAAGCACACATCGTCAAGGTGCAGCGCAGCATGGCTTATGCCCGCATTGCACGCATCATCGAGCCTTCCGCAGACCGTATTCCCGCCGACTGCGAGGCATTCCCCCGCTGCGGCGGCTGTGTATACCGTCACATAAATTATCAGGCTGAATGTGCCCTCAAGCGTCAGCGTGTGACCGATGCCCTCAGGCGCATCGGCGGGCTTGACCTTGAGGCAGAGGAAATCCTGCCCTCCCCCCAGTCCGACCACTACCGCAACAAGGCGCAGCTTCCCTGCCAGAAGACCGAGAATGGCATCGGCTTTGGCTTTTACGCACAGCGCAGCCACCGCATAGTACAGTGCGCCGACTGTCTGCTGCAGCCGGAGAGTTTCTCCGCAATAGCCGCCGCCACCGCACAGTACATGGATCGTGTGGGCGTTGAACCCTATGACGAGGTAAACCACAGCGGACTGGTGCGCCATCTGTACATACGGGCTTCCCGCCACAGCGGCGAGATTATGGTGTGCCTTGTCATAAACGGCAACCGACTGCCTGAGGAAGAGCTGCTTGCAGACCTTATCTGCGCAGCCGAGCCGAAAGTTTCCGGCGTGCTCATCAACATCAACAAGAAGCGCACCAATGTCATTCTGGGTGAACGCTGCCGCGTCATCAGGGGCAGTGAACACATCACCGAAAGGCTGCTGG
>SVPT01000081.1 GCA_015065695.1 Oscillospiraceae bacterium
TCGGAATGTCAGTTCCCGAGGAATTGTGGAGCAATAAAGAAGATGCTAAAGCCGCTTATCATGAGGATGTAGATCAGGTAAGCGGTGCAACACTTACGATTGAAGTCACCTTTTATGACGGAAGCACGGAGGTTCACCATTATCGGCTGAATACCGGAAATATATATGTTCCGGCTGATGAGAATGGATATTTGCAGTGGGATAATCTTACCAGATTTCTTGCCGACGATGAGAATACGAGCAACACACCTTATGCTTATGGATATTTGATGGAAAAGATCGACTAAAGAGTATAATATATTGTATATATCCATTAGTGTAAACACCGCAGCGTAAAACGGGCAAGTCATGACCACCCCTAAGAGGGGTGGCATGACGGAGGCCTATAAATAAGGCCATAACAAAAGCCAGCGCCTAAATGACGCTGGCTTTTACTTCGTTCAAGCCTTGGTGGAATGATTACTTGCTACCCGTGAACGGGTCGGTATACTCTTTTCTATACAGCCTGTCTTCAATTTGGGTAGTGTCAAGAATTATGCGCAAATTAGTTTGCAGGCACTCAAAATGAAGTCGTGAGTATGTTGACGTGATTGACTGACAGCATCCGGAAAGCAGCCAACAACTCTTATTCTGCGCCTGATTTCTCGATTAAGGCGTTCTATTACGTTGTTGGTGCGGATCCTCGTCCAATGCTCAAAAGGAAAATCGCAGTAAGGCAGCGTTTCTTCTACACTGACCTCGACCTTTTTAGCTGCTTCTTTAAGCTTCATTGCTTTCAGTTCCTCGACAACGGCTTTTGCCTTTTCTCTGGCGGCTTTCATTGCGCTCATATCGAGCTGCCTGAGTCAGAGATTCAGCCTCTTTCTCAAGTAGCTCATTAAGTGTTTCCTCGACACTGCCTCTGACTAATTCGCTGATTTGGCTCTTGATTACTTCCTCGTTCAGGTGTGTAATTTTCTCGGACATGGTTTGTGCTCCTTTCGAATGTTTGTCTCGCAACTTCATTCTACCAGAGCCTGCAAACCATGTCTATTTTTATGCCTTTTTATATTTGCGCAATTTATTGTACCTTATCTACTCCGAAAGTGTATAATCTCCTCCCATCATTCCCTCAGTGCCTTCTTAAACTGCGACGCAAACAGCACTGCGGTGAATGTTACGGCTATCACATCGGCGACGGGCTCGGCGGTGTAGACGCCCATTGTCTTGTCTGCTACGAGGTGCGGCATGAGGTAGATGAGCGGCAGGAGCAGGACGAACTTGCGGACGACGGCGACAATAATCGAGCAGGGGGCATTGCCGATGGACACGAAGGTCATCTGGCAGGCGACCTGTATACCGAAGATGCACAGCACGGCGCAATAGATGCGAAGTGCCTTTGCGGTAAACTCAATCAGGGCCGCATCGGGGGAGAATATGCCTGCGAACATCTGCGGGAAGAGCATTATCGCGCCCCATATCGTGAATGAATAGATGAGGCAGGTGGCAAGCAGCAGGGTGAATGTCCGCCTGACACGCTGGGTGTTTCTTGCGCCGTAGTTGTAGCTGAGAATGGGCTGCGCACCCTGCGCGATGCCCTGCATGGGCATCATTGCAAACTGCATGACGCTGGTGAGTATGGTCATGGCACCAACGGCGATGTCGCCGCCATACTTGAGCAGGGAGGAATTGAAGCAGACGGAAATCACGCTCTCGCTGCTCTGCATGATGAATGTCGCAAGACCCAGTGCGATGCAGGGGAAAATCAGCTTGGCGTCTATTTTCAGATTGCGCTTTTTCAGCTTGAGAATGGTTTTCTTTCCGCAGAGGAAGGTAAGCACCCATACGCAGGAAACCGACTGGGAAATGATGGTTGCCAGTGCCGCGCCCTTTACACCCATGTCAAAGCCGAAGATGAATATGGGGTCAAGGATAATATTGCAGACAGCACCGATAAGCACTGTTATCATGCTTATGCCGGTAAAGCCCTGCGCGCTGATGAACGCGCCTATGCCCAGCGTCAACTGAACAAACACCGTGCCGATGGCGTAGATGTTCATGTAATCGGTGGCGTATTGGATTGTATTCCCGCTTGCGCCGAAGGCAAGAAGCAAATCCCTGTTCCAGACGAGCAGGACGGCGGTGAGAACTGCGGAAATGATAATCTGCAGGGTAAGGCAACCGCCCATTATTTTTTCGGCAGATTCATTGTTTCCCTCGCCCATAAAGATGGAGGCTTTGGGTGCGCCGCCTGAACTGACAAGTGCAGCGAACGCTGAGATTATCATGATGATTGGCATACACACGCCGACACCTGTCAGCGCAAGGCTTCCATCGCCCGGCATATGACCGATATAGATGCGGTCGACGATGTTATATAGCATATTGATAAGCTGGGCAACCACCGTTGGTACTGCCAGCTTAAGCAGCAGCTTTCCGATGGGCGCAGTGCCCAGCATTTCTTTTTTGTCACTCATATTTTCACCCCGTAAAATATTGAATTAACAGAATTATACATCGTTTTGGGATTAAACTCAAGGCGGCAATCTGCCTTTTCACATAAATAACGTAATGATATATACATTGTCCTGCCCTTGTGATACAATATGATTATTCGCAAAAAGAAGATGCTTTTACCGTCAACAGCGGTGCATTGGCAGAGCGAATAAGCACACCTGAGTAAAGGAAGGGGAGCGCATATGAATTACATCAAGGCTATTGGCTTGAAGGAAGGCCGCGGCAGCGGCTGTTACCCCTTCAATATTCCTGCTGTTCGTTTTCTGCGGGAGGTCGGCAGCCTGCCGCTTGAGAAGCCTGTGACATTCTTTGTCGGCGAAAACGGTACGGGTAAATCCACCCTCATTGAAGCAATCGCCGTTGCTATGGGATTCAACGGTGAGGGCGGCTCAAGAGATTTTTTCTTTACCACACAGCGCACCCACTCGGAGCTGCACGAATATCTGGCGCTTACCAGATCACTGCGCCCGAATGACGGCTTTTTCCTGCGGGCAGAAAGCTTCTACAACACAGCAAGCTATCTTGCGCAAAACAGCACAATGAAGCGATACGGCGGCGTCTCCCTGCACGAACAATCCCATGGAGAATCCTTTCTTGCTCTTGCGCTCAACCGCTTTGAGGGCAACGGGCTATACATACTGGACGAGCCTGAGGCTGCCCTTTCTCCGCAGCGTCTGATGTCCCTGCTGGTTATCATTGACGGGCTGGTAAAGAACAACTCCCAGTTTATCATTGCCACCCACTCCCCCATTCTGATGGCTTATCCCAACGCGGACATTCTGGAGTTTTCCGACGACGGAATACGCAAGGTCGGTTATCGCGAAACGGAGCATTACAGGATAACCAAGCAGTTTATTGATACACCTGAACGTATGATAAAGTATCTGCTTGATGAATAATTTATTTATCGGGCTGAATAGGAACAGATTGCATTGCACGAGCCATGATATTACTGCACGAAGGTGAGCAAGCGGCATGAAGCACAAAAAATTAATCGGCAGAAAACCAGTTCGGTTCTGGATAAGGGACGAGATTGAGGAGATAATCAAGGATAAAAATATTGACCGCACCCGCTTTCACGAATACTCCAAGCTGCGGTACAGGGGAATAATACAGAAATTCCTTTCCTCGTTCTGTATAGGGAAAGGGGCGGCAACCCGTCAGGAATCGCTTGAGGGAATGTCGCTTTGCTTTATCCCCTCTCTGGAAAACCGCGTCATTGACTGTTTTTTCCGGACAGACAACTGGAATGAATACCTGAACAGCATCAGGCAGGAAATCCCGCAGGGCGTAGACAGGCTCTTTCTTCTGCTTGATGAGGGGTGGGTTTATGAGGGGTATGTTGACGAGCTGTTTGTGGTGCTGGGCGAGTGCAGCGGTAATCTTGAGGATTTCTATATTGTTTCCCAAAAGTTTGATTGGTTTATCAGTTCTGTGGAAGATAACGCTGTGTTTTTCAGGCGTGGCGGCGGACGTGACTGAATGGAGCGGATTTTGTTTTTTGATTCCGATGTCTTTTCCGTTTGTTGAACACATCAAAATTGCATGGTATAATATTCTTACGACATCAAAGAGGAGTGACTGACAGTGAGCGAAGGCTTTTTTGTTTACAGAAAGGCTGTGTATTTTGGCAATTACGATGGCGGCGATGTTAAGGGGCGGCGAAGCGCTGTGGCTGTAAAGCCCGAAAGCATGAAAACCGACCGTGCAATGGAGGCGGGTGACTGGGCTGTACATTTTTACAGCAACCACAGACTGCTTGAACCTGAATACGATGACACGAAAATTATGCTTACAAAAATGGCGGGCATTGCACAGTTATCGGCAGGCGATGTGCTTGATTTTTCCGATGTGGAGAATCGGCTGAGTGCTGCTTTCCCGCTTGAACTGAAGCTGATATATAACGCTATTGCAAACAGACCTCGTTTCTTTGAGGGTGATGAACACTTCCTGCCTCTTGAGGAAATCTACGCAGACAGCGGTGTTATAGTTTTCTACAGAAAGAAGCGCACGCCTGTTGCGGGTTATGACATTGCCACAGGTCGCCTTTCCAGATACTCAAAGAAAAGCTGGTCGGCAGAAACGGAAGATGTCTGTGTGTATCAATTCTGCATGGGAAGGCTGATAACGACCGCTATGACGTGCATGAATGTGGTCAGAGAGGGGCGCTGCAAGGGCAGCTTCGTAAAGGCTCTCAGCATCGAGAAGGAATTGCAGCCCTACTGCGATGAGCAATTCCACCTGCTGTGCGAGCTGAACATATACGGCATTGCTGTGATGTACAGCGAAGAGGGGTTGATTACGTGGATTCGCAGCAACGGCTTGTATGCGGACATTCATGCGGGTGCGAGCAATGATGCTCTGCTGGATACTCTGACGGAAAAGCTTGCGAACATATCATGGAAATAATCTGACAGCACCGAGGCGCGATAGTCTTGGTGCTGTTTTTTTGTTTTCCTGTTTGCATTGAGAATGGCGATACACCATTGACAAACGAACGGTCGTTAGTTAAAATGGAAGTACAGAAAGAAATCGTTGAGAGGGGGCTGCCTGTGGCTGTGACGAAGACCAAGCAACTGATTCTGGAGGCAGCACTGGAGCTGTTTTCCACCCGTGGCTTTGATGCCACCAGCACCGGGCAGATTGCCGATGCGGTAGGTATCCGCAAATCGTCGCTGTACAACCATTTCAGGAGCAAGGAGGATATTCTCGACACGCTGATTGAGGTGCTGACGGAGGAATATCACAGCCGCTCGCTGTTATCCGTAAGGAAAGACACCGACAGGCACGAGAGCTTTTCTGTGGACGCGGTCATTGCGCAGGTGGTCGGGCATATTCAGTTTCTCCTGCACGACAGCCACATAAGCAAGGTGCGCAAGCTGATGACCATTGAGCAATTCCGCAACCCCAAGCTGGCACGGCTGCAGACCCTGCACGCATACGAATACGTCATGGGCCATCACATCTCCCTCATTCGCAGGCTGGTTGATGAGGGTATTCTGCCCGATGGCGATGCGGAAGCCATGGCGGCACAGTTTGCCTTTCCCATCTCCGCATGGATAAGCCTGTGCGACCGCCAGCCCGAGCGGGAGCAGGAGATATTATCCCTCGCCGAGCGGCATATCCGTCAGTTTTTCAAGGTTTACACTGCAAGAATATAAAAACAGGAGGACAACGTGATATGAGTTACGAGGTATATATGCACGGACAGATTCTGGGCACTCATTCCTTCAAGCTGGCGGGAGGTTTCCCTGAGCCGGACGAGTATTCCGAGATTGAGGCCAAATACTTCCTGCCCGGCGGCGAGACCGGCACTGCCGCCACGGTACTTGCCTCGCTTGGGGTCAGTGTGCGAATGGACGGCACCCACATCGGCACGCAGGTTGCGCCGCTGCTGAAGGATTTCTATGCCGACAAGCCTGTTGACCTCTCCTCGCTGTACTTTGACCCCGACTACGAGGGTCTGATGGACTATGTGATAATCTCGGGACTGGTGCGCTCTCCGATGGGAATGTTCGGTGCGCTGTATCAGCCGGGGGCAAAGTGGCGCTGGAGTATGCCCAAGGATGAGGACATTGCCGCCTGCACCGTTGCCGCCATCGACCCGTTTTTCATTGAGGCAACGCAGGCAGCAGCCGAGCTTTGCGTAAAGCACGGCAAGCCTTACGTTACCATCGACTGCCGCCATGACAGCTATCTGCATCAGCATGCGGCGATAAACGTGGTTTCCAAGGAATGTACCTGTCACTACCTGAAAGAGGGCATTGGCATGGAGGAGATTTACCGCCTGCTGACCGACAGCACCGACGGACTGGTTATCATAACCTCCGGCGAGAAGGATATGCTCTACGGACGCAAGGGGCAGCCCATGAAGCGCATGAAGCCCTTTGACGTGAAGGTCAGAAGCACCCTCGGTGCGGGCGACACCTACAAGGCGGGCTGCATCTACGGCTTGCTGCGCGGCTTCTCCGACGACGAGATTGTTCGCTTCGCAAGTGCCTGCTCGGCTATTGCCATCTCCCGCTTCCCCCTGCCCCTCAACCCGCCCACCATGGCGGAGGTATCCGCACTGCTGGCGCAGTAGGGACGGTTTATCGACATCAAAAAGGAGGCTTTTATCATGCCGTTGGTACGCATAGAGATAATCAAGGGCAAGGACAGCGTGTATAAGAGAAAGCTTATGGACTCGGTACACGATGCCCTTGTAAACGCCATTGGAATTGAGGACTGGGACAAATTCCAGCGGCTATATGAGATTGACGATGAGTTTTTCGACCGAAGCGAGGGCAAGACCGACCGATTCACGATGATTGAGCTGACCATGTTTCCCGGGCGCACAAGGGAGCAGAAGGCAGCCCTCTACCGTGAGATAGTCAGGCTGCTTTCCGAAAACCTGGGCATACAGCCAACCGACATCTTCATTGTAATCAACGAGCCGCCCAACGAAAACTGGGGCTTGGCAGGCGTGCAACGATAGTTTTCAGGAAAGCAGGAGAATTGTAAAAATGTGTACGAGCATTGTATCCAACCGAGGGAAAACCATCGTCGGCTGGAATCTGGATATTCTGGGGCTGGAGCATAGGATTACCGCTTCGGAGGCGGGTGTTTATATTGAGATAAACGACAGCACCGAGGGCTGGCTGCCCCTGTTTGGCGCAAACGCGAGGGGCGACTTTGTGGGTATGCCCACCTGCCACCCCTTTGACGAAAGAAGCAACCCCCGCGGCGAGGGGCACAATATCATTATGCTGGATATTGACCTGCTGCTGCAGAAGCGCACGCTGCAGGAAACGAAGGAGATTGCCGAAACACAGCCTGTTTACAGCGTCTCCGGTGCTACCTTTATGGGCGCGCTTTCCGACAGAAACGGCAACGTGCTGCACATCATTCCCGGGCAGGGGGTCAGATACTTTGAAAAGCCCGGGTACGCTGTACTGACCAACTTTTCGCCCTTTAAGATGGACAGTGAGACCCACCCATGGATGGGCTGGGACCGATACCACACAGCCGAGGGAATACTGCGTGAGGCGGCGGAGGATTTTGACGTATCAGACTGCTTCGCGGTGCTGAAAGCCACCTCTCAGGAGGTATGCCCCACCGTTGTTTCCATGGTGTTTGACGTTACTGAAAACGTGGTATACTGGTGCGAAAACAGACAATGGGACAGCATTTGCTCCAAGGCACTGCCCAAGTAAAAGCACAACTAATGACAGAAAAAAGCAGTGGAAGATAATGCCCTTCCGCTGCTTTTTTCTCATTATACGGTGCGCGGGGGGAGCAGGTATGATTACGCAATGTTTTCCGTGCTTAACATTGCATTTTGCTGTAATACATTGTAATTCTTGCGCATAATTAAGTTGACATACAGGGGCTTATGATATACGATTATATAGGGAGATGATGCAAATGGGCGGAAAGGTTCAGTCCTACGATTCGCGTCAGGTCATGTGCCGCGCGGATTACGAGATTGCGCACAAGCGCGACACCTATCTGCAGAATGTTGCGCTGCATCATCACGACTTCTACGAGGTTTACTTCCTTGTTTCGGGCGATGTCAACTATGTTATCGAGGGGCGCAACTATTCTGTTCTTCCCGGCAACATGATGATTGTCAGCCCCCGTGAACTGCATCAGGCGCACATTGAGCCTGACATGGCACCCTATGAACGGTATGTGCTGTGGATTGACCCAAAGCTGCTTGAGCGGCTTTCCACCGAAAGCACCGACCTGACCCGCTGCTTTGACATAAGCAGCCCCGGTTACAGCAATCTGCTCTATCTTTCCTCCGGCGAGCGCAGCATGGTTCGTTCGCTCATGGAGGAGATACTCAGCGAAACCGAGAACACCGGCTACGGCGCGGAGCTTATGCAAAGCTCCATGCTGACACAGCTTATGATACTGGTCAACCGCATTGCCGCGAAAGGCGATGCCCGCAGCGACGACATGACCTATTCCAGCAGGGTGGTAACCGACGTTATCAACTACGTCAACATTCATTATGGCGAGCAGCTTTCACTGGACGACCTTGCAGAACGCTTCTTCGTCAACAAGTACCACCTCAGCCACGAGTTCAACAGACACGTTGGCACAAGCGTATACCGCTTTATACAGAAGAAGCGGCTGCAGATAGCACGTCAGCTTCTTGCGCAGGGGCAGAAGCCCAAGAAGGTCTGCTCCGAATGTGGCTTCAGCGACTACACCTGCTTCTACCGCGCATTCAGGTCGGAATACGGCATAGCCCCACGGGAATTTGCCCTTTCGGTCAACCGCCCGATACAGGACGGGGACACCACCTGACCTGTTACAGGCACAGATATTACCCTTTGCTCACCTGTCGGCATATATCAAACAGGATTATTTATTGAAAGGAACGCTCAACATGGGAAAGATTGTTACTTTTGGCGAACTGATGCTGCGCCTGCAGCCCTACGATTACCTGCGCTTTGTTCAGGCAGACAGCTTTGAGGCAACCTTCGGCGGCGGCGAGGCCAACGTGGCTGTGTCCCTTGCCAACTACGGCATGGACGTAGATTTTGTCACCAAGCTGCCCGCCCACGCCATCGGTCAGATGGCAGTCAATTCGCTGCGCAAGTACGGTGTCGGCACAGGAAAGATTGTCCGCGGCGGCGACCGCGTGGGAATCTATTTCCTCGAGAAGGGTGCTTCTCAGCGCGGCTCTGTCTGCATCTACGACCGCGCCCATTCCGCCATTGCCGAGGCCAAGCCTTCGGATTTTGACTGGGACAGCATCTTTGACGGCGTGGATTGGTTCCACTTCACCGGCATCACCCCCGCACTGTGCCCCGGCATGGTTGAAATCTGCGAGGAAGCCTGCAAGGTCGCCAAGGCAAAGGGCGTTACCATATCCTGCGACCTCAACTACCGCGGCAAGCTGTGGACCCGCGACGAAGCAAGGGCTGCAATGACCCGCCTGTGCCAGTATGTTGACGTATGCATCTCCAACGAAGAGGACGCTAAGGACGTATTCGGCATCGAGGCAGAGAATACCGACATCGACTCCGGCAAGCTGGACTTTGAGGGCTACAAGAGCGTTGCCCGTCAGCTTGCAGAGCGTTTCGGCTTCAAGAAGGTTGCCATCACCCTGCGCGAGAGCCTTTCCGCCTTTGACAACAACTGGAGTGCTATGCTTTATGACGTTGCCTCCGGCGAATACTGCTTCTCCAAGAAGTACAAGCTGCACATCATCGACCGCGTAGGCGGCGGCGACAGCTTTGGCGGCGGTCTTATCTACAGCCTGCTTTCCGGCAAGTCCACTCAGGACGCCGTTGAGTTTGCCGTGGCCGCATCTGCCCTCAAGCATTCCATCGAGGGTGACTACAACTTCGTCACCGTTGCAGAGGTTGAAAAGCTGGCAGGCGGCAATGCCTCCGGACGTGTCCAGCGATAAAATGACACCAACGAAAAAGCCTGCAGAAATGCAGACTTTTTCTGTTTATCTGTTTGCAAGCAATAAACTGTCCGCACCGACATCACTTTCATTGAACGGAGTAATGCTGTTATGAAGCAATTTATGGACAAGGATTTCCTGCTCTCCACCGAAACCGCTCGGGTGCTTTTCCATGAGCACGCCGCAAAAATGCCCATCATCGACTATCACTGCCACATCAATCCCCGTGAGATAGCCGAAAACAAGAGATTCCGCAACATCACCGAGATATGGCTGGGCGGCGACCATTACAAATGGCGGCTTATGCGCTCTGCGGGCGTGGAGGAGCGTTACATCACCGGCGATGCCTCCGACCGCGAGAAGTTCCAGAAGTGGGCTGAGACCCTCTCCCGCGCCATTGGCAACCCGCTGTACCACTGGAGTCACCTTGAGCTGCAGAGATACTTCGGCTACTACGGTACTCTCAGCGGCGAGACCGCACAGGAGGTATGGGAGCTGACCTGCGCAAAGCTGGCAGAGGAAGAGATGAGCGCACGAGGCATCATCAAAGCCTCCAATGTTGACACTGTCTGCACCACTGATGACCCTATTGACACCCTCGAATGGCACAAGGTCATTGCCGACGACGAAACCTTTGACGTGAAGGTTTACCCCGCTTGGCGTCCTGACAGGGCGATGAACATTGAAAAGCCCGATTTCGTTGAGTACATTTCAATGCTGTCGGCTGCCGCGGGCGTTGAATGCCGCACCTTTGCCGATGTGAAGAAGGCCCTTGCTCTGCGCATGGATTACTTCGGCGCACAGGGCTGCTGCATTTCCGACCACGGGCTTGAATACATGATGTATGCCCCCTGCGGCGACAGCGAGGTTGAGGAAATCTTTGCGGCGAGAATGGGCGGCAATCGTCTTTCCGCCGAGCAGATTGTCAGGTACAAGACCGCGTTCATGCTCTTCTGCGCAAAGGAATACTATCAGCGCGGCTGGACGATGCAGCTTCATTACGGCTGCCTGCGCGACAACAACCCCTCCATGTACGCAAAGCTCGGTCCTGATACCGGCTTTGACTGCATCAGCAACCACACTCCCGCTGCGCAGCTTACCGGCTTCCTCGGCGCAATTTCCGAGAATCTGCCCAAGACCATCATCTACAGCCTTAATCCCATTGACAACGCTGTTATCGGCACCGTAATCGGCTGCTTCCAGAGCGCGCCCTACGTTGGCAAGGTGCAGCAGGGCTCCGCATGGTGGTTCAATGACCACATCACCGGAATGCGTGACCAGATGACCTCCCTTGCAAGCCTTGGCTATCTTGCCGGCTTTGTGGGTATGCTCACCGACTCCCGCAGCTTCCTCTCCTATCCCCGCCACGAGTATTTCAGACGTATACTGTGCGACCTGCTGGGCGACTGGGTGGAAAAGGGTATGTACCCTGCGGACATGGACACGCTTGCCTCTATCGTGAGGGATATTTCCTACAACAACGCAAAGAACTACTTCGGCTTCAATTGATTGATTCGGACAATTCAAAAGGGCAGGGGATTGGCTCCCCTGCCCTCTCTGTTTGTGCTGAGTATTACTTCTTTGCTTTTTCCTTTTTCTTCTTGATTCTATTGAGCTTCTTATTGAGTGCGAGCAGCTCTTCCTTGGAGAAGCTGACATCCATCATGCCAATCATGCTGGTAAGACGAAGGAGGGTGAAGCCGCCCATCATCTGCATCACGTCCTCGGTAAGCTCAAAGCCGGCAGCCTTCTTGGCTCCGCCCTTTTTCTTGCCGCCCATGATCTTCTTGAACACGCCGGCAAGTGCCAGTTTCCCCTTGAAGGTTGCCATAATCTCGCTCATCTTGCTGTTGAGGGAGAGGCGACCTGCGGGCTCGGTGACATCAAACCAGTTGAGGATTGCGCCCTTTTCCACAAGGCGGTATGCCTCGTTGAAGGTATCCACCTTCTTGATGACGCTCTCGTCACGGCACTCGCCTGCAACTGCTTCCAGCTTGGTTTCGCCGACATTCTTTACGTCGAAATAGAAGAAGTGGTCTGCCGCTTCCTTTGCGCCGATGCTCTCGCCGTTGACGAAAAGCTCCACGGAGGGCTGGTTGGAATAGACGGTGACTCTGGTAACGTCCTCGACACGGTCAACGTATCTCTTGCCGCAGATATGCACGAAGGGGTCATCGGACAGCCATGCCTTATAGGCATAGAAGGAATCCTTCTTGTACTTTCTGTCGAAGGTGACAAGGCCCTTGTGGTTCTGTCCGTTTTCGCCGCCCTCTGCACGGGCATCTGCACCGAAATCGAACATATTCCAGACGTGGGTAGCCCAGAGATACTTGCGGGTGTAAAGCTGACGGATAAGCTCCTCATGGTAATATGCCTGATACT
>SVPT01000082.1 GCA_015065695.1 Oscillospiraceae bacterium
AAAACAGCCGCGCAAGCGTAAAGGGGCGGGCGCAAAAACAGAGGCATAAGAGTAAAGAGGTAATCTCCCTTTGTCCTCAATCAACCGCCATTTTCCACAGGCGCAGAAGCGTCAGGTCACAAAACGTAAATACAGCCGCGCAAGCGTAAAGGGGCGGGCGGGTGGGCGCATAAGCCTATGCAACCAACCATTTGAACACAACTAAGTCCTATACGCAAACCCCGCACAGGGCTTCATCAAATCGCCCGCTCTCTTTATTCGCTTAGCAGCGAATAAAGAATTGCTGCGCTGTACCGTTGCGCCCGTATTTTGCTCGGACTTAGCTTTCTGCAAACGACAATGTACCCGCACCTTACTGGTTTGGTGCGGGCGCAATTTATGCTCTCATTTAGTTGGGTGCGTGGGGTTAGGTTTTGTGGGGCTCTGCCTCCAGGCTTTGCCTAGGCACCCCGCCCCTTTTCGAGAAAAGGGGACAAAAGCTTTTCTGTTTTGGGGTGGGTGCGGGCTTGCCCAACTAAATTAATAAATATATGGAAATAATCACTCATATGTGTTATACTATACATACCTATATATATCCGCTATATAATACCAACAGGAGGACGCTCTATGCAGGATCTTTACGTTTTGGGAATAACCGGACCTACCGGCTCCGGTAAAACCTCCCTGCGCCCCCTCCTTGCCGAACGCTGCTGTGAGTTCATCGACTGTGACCTCCTCGCCCGTCGGGTGGTCGAGCCCGGTGAGCCCGCCCTCGATGACCTCGTCGATGCCTTCGGACGCGAAATCCTTAACCCCGACGGTACCCTCAACCGCCCCCGACTCGCCGCCATCGCCTTTGCCTCCGATGCCGACAACGAGCGGCTGTGCAGCATCGTTCACCCCCGCGTCGCCGACCTTGCAATGAGCCTCATTGATGATGCCCATTCTCAGGGTCTCCACGCCGCAATTGACGCACCCCTGCTCTTTCAGGCCGGCTTCGACCGCCTCTGTACCCTCAGCATCGCCGTCCTCGCCGACAAAGAGCTGCGTACCGCCCGCATCATGGAGCGTGACGGCATCACCCGTGAGGCGGCTCTGCAGCGCATCAATGCCCAGCCCGATGACCTCTACTACTTCAAGCGCGCTGACCGTGTCCTCTTCAACAGCGGCACCGAGCTGCAGTTTGTCAGGCAAGCCTGTCTGCTGCTCGACCCACTGCTGGGCAAACCCCGCAAACGTCCCCACTAAGGGGGAATATACACCCAAAGGAGCTGCACCACCATGCTTCGTATAAAACCCGCATCGCTTTTCTCCAGAAGCTATACCTTCAGGGAAGACCTGAGCCATCGGCAGACCTGCCTCATCTTCTGGAGCAAGGAGGGTCAGCCCTCCAGATGGTCTGTGGACATAGGCTTTTCCCAAGGCAGGTTCAAGGGCGAGGAAATTGCACCCTCCCTTTGCATAAATCCCATCGAAACCAGCAAAGCCTCTGCCGCACAGCTGGCAGGGGAGAGCTTCTCCGCTGACACCATCGAGCAGTGTCAGGAGAGAGAGGATTCTTTCTATATATTTGAGCATGAGCCTATGGTGTGCTACACGCTGAAGGTGCTGGAGGTATCCGACGGCAAGGCCCATGTGACCTGCAGCGGCACGCTGGTGGTCGACGGCTATGCAGAGCCGTACACCACCGCAACGTTCTCCATTGATAGCTGGATTCCCGTCATCGAATCCCCCGATGACTGGGATAAGCTGGGGCTGTAGCCGTTTTATCCCCCGAAAAATACGACAGAAACAGAGACATATATAAATGATTCCAGACAGAAACAGACCCTATCCCCGCTCCGGTCAGCCCACACGGCAGAGCGGTGCATATCGGTCGCGGCAGGAGCATTATCCACCGCGGCTGCGCACCTCTCACCGTATGCCGCAGCCAATGCCCCACACCCTGCGCGGCGGGAAGAAGAGGGGCAGCGTCATCACCGCCGTACTGGTCATAGCGGCACTGCTGCTGTGCGGCATACTGGGCGTATCCACGGCGACGCGGGTGCTTTACCCCCTGCGCTACAGCACCTTTGTGGAGCAAAGCTGCGCCGAGTTCGGCGTGCCGGAAACACTGGTTTACGCCATAATCCACACCGAAAGCGGCTTCGACACCAACGCCCGCTCCGAGCTGGGCGCACTGGGGCTGATGCAGATTATGCCGGAGACCTTCCGCTGGCTGCAACGCAAGCTGCCCACCGAGATCGAACTGGCAGAGGACGAGCTGTTCAAGCCGGAGATAAACATTCGCTACGGGGTATACTATCTTTCCATGCTGCGGGATATGTTTGGTGACGACACCCTCACCGTTGCCGCCTACCACGCAGGTCAGGGGCGGGTGCGCACATGGCTGCAGGAGGAGAAAATCCCCGCCGTGGGCTGCCTTGCAGAGGACATTCCCTCCGCTGCCACAGGGCACTATGTGCGCAAGGTGACGCGGGCACGTCAGGTATATGAAAAACGTCTGGGCTAGAATCCCATGCAATATAATCCGCACAGGATAAATACAGATAAAAAAAACTAAACAAAGGACAAGGAGAACCACTATGGCTGCAAAGAAAGATGCCGACAACAAAACCAAGGAGCTGCGTGAGCGGCTGCTGACCCAGAGCAAGCACGGTTCACTGCGTGTTGACGAAGAGACCGTCACCGCCGCAGGCGAATACTGCGAGGGCTACAAGCGTTTCCTTGACACCGGCAAGACCGAGCGCGAAGCTGCCGCTGAGGCGGTGCGCCTTGCCGAGGAGAAGGGCTTTGTTCCCTTTGAGCGCGGAAAGAAGTACGAAGCAGGCGCAAAGGTGTACTACCTCAACCGTGAGAAGGCGGTTATTCTTGCCGTAATCGGCACCGAGCCTGTGGAAAAGGGCGTACTCATCAGCGCCGCCCACATCGACTCCCCCCGCCTTGACCTCAAGCCCCGCCCCCTCTACGAGGCTGACGACCTCGCCTACTTCAAGACCCACTACTACGGCGGCATCAAGAAGTACCAGTGGACCACCGTTCCCCTGTCTCTCCACGGTGTGGTATGCCTTGCCGACGGCTCCAAGGTGACCGTGAACATCGGAGAGAGCCCCGAGGATCCCCAGTTCTGCGTCACCGACCTGCTTATTCATCTGGCCTCCGAGCAGATGGGACGCAAGGCTTCTGATGTCATTCGCGGCGAAAACCTCAACCTGCTCATCGGCAGTATGCCCCTGCGCGATGACGAGGGCGGCGACAGCGTAAAGCTGAACATCATGCGTATACTCAACGAGAAGTACGGCATTGTGGAGGACGACTTCCTCTCCGCAGAGCTGGAGGCAGTGCCCGCCATGCCCGCCCGCGACATCGGCTTCGACCGCTCCCTCATCGGTGCATACGGACACGATGACCGCGTCTGCGCATACCCCTCGCTGACCGCGCTGCTGGAGCTTGACGCCCCCGAAAAGACCTGCGTTGTCTGCCTTGCCGACAAGGAAGAAACCGGCTCGGACGGCAACACCGGTCTCAATTCCTCCTACCTTAAGTATTTCATTCACGACCTTGCCGAGATGCAGGGCGGCTGCGGCAGAGCTGCACTCTCCGCCTCCCGCTGCCTTTCCGCCGACGTAAACGCCGCCTACGACCCCAACTTTGCTGACGTCTACGAGAAGCGCAACGCGTCGGTCATCAACGGCGGCGTGGTGCTGACCAAGTACACCGGCGCACGCGGCAAGGGCGGCACCTCCGATGCCTCTGCCGAGTATGTTGCTGCCTGCCGCGGCATCTTCGACGAAGAGAATGTGGTCTGGCAGATTGGTGAGCTGGGCCGCGTAGATGCAGGCGGCGGCGGCACCGTTGCCATGTATATCGCCAATCTGGACGTGGACGTTGTGGACATCGGTGTACCTGTGCTGTCCATGCACGCCCCCTATGAGATTGTTTCCAAGCTGGACGTCTACATGACCCACTGCGCCATCAGTGCCTTCTTCCGCAAGGGCTGATAAAATCCGCATAGAAGAAATATAAAAGAACGCGCCCGCCTGATGAACACCTGACAGTGAACAGAAAGCGGGCGCGCCGGTACATATGGCGGCGGGCAGTCTGATGACCTGCCGCATCATAAAAAGAAAAAGGAGAACTAATATGGAATGGCTTAACAGCATCTGGGAAAGCATCACCAAATGGGTTTCTGCCAACAGCGATGACTGGCTGGCACGGCTTGGCACTGCGGGACTCAATCTCGTCAAGGGCATTGTAATCATCGTCATCGGCTTCTGGCTGACCGCCATCATAGTCGGCATACTGCGCAAGGCACTGAGGCGCACCAAGACCGAAAAGGGCGCAGCCGGCTTTATCTGCTCCTTTGTCACCTATCTGCTCAAGCTGATAGTCATCATCTCCGTCATCGGCACCCTCGGCGTCAACATCACCTCCCTGCTTACCGCCCTCGGCGCCGCAGGTATTACCTTAGGTCTTGCGCTGCAGGACAGCCTCTCCAACTTCGCCTCCGGTGTACTTATCCTCTTCAACCACCCCTTCCGTGTGGGTGACTTCATCGAGGCAGAGGGCATGAGCGGCACAGTCCAGCGCATCGAGCTGATGTACACCGTCCTGCTCACCCCCGACAACAAGGAAATCGTCTTCCCCAACTCCAAGCTGACTTCCGACAAGCTGGTCAACTACACCGCACAGAGCGGCCGCCGCATGGATATGACCTTCCGTGTTGCCCTCGATTCCGATGTGGAGCTGGTCAAGCGCTGCCTTGCAGATGCCTGTGAAGCCAGCAGCTTTGTTGACAGAAGTATCCCCCCTGTATTCGGCATCAACAGCTTCACCGCCGATGCCATCGTCTTTGAGCTGCGTCCGTGGATTGACGCCAACAAGTATTGGGACGCCTTCTACGAGATGCAGGAGCTGGTGCTGGAGCGTTTCCGCGCCGCCGGCATCACCATTCCCGCCACCCGCGTACAGATTATCGACAAGCCGTAAACAGCGCCGCTGTCAGACATTTACCCATCAGGTCATATACCTGTCAGGAGATATAAGTGAAGAAGAAACAAGTCAAGGTGGTTGCCCATCGTGCCAGTGCGCTTCAGCACACTAGTGTGCCCCAGCACACTAATGGGCCCCAGCGCACTGCTGTGCCTGTAAAGGTCAGCGTAAAGCCCAAACAGCCCTCGCCCGACCTGACGCAAGCTGAAGCGGTGGCAGCCCCCACCCCTGATATCTTACCTTCCCCCGCCCCTGAAGAGCTGCTGGCTAACGCCGCAGACGCCATAACCGCGCCCATCGAGGCAGCCCCCGCCGAGGATACCCAACCTGAACAGCCGCAAACCTCTGAACAGGCAGCGGCAGAATCGACAGTGCAGCAATCCGAAAGGGAAGAGGAAGAAGAAAAAAAGGAAAAAGCCCAAAAAACCGAGGTGCGCAGCTTTGCGCCGGTAGATGCCGATGCAAAGCAGTTCACAACCGCCCCCGCCCGGGAAACCGCCGCCGATGACGGCGCGGAGAAAAACTGGTCGGGCTACTTTGATGCGCCCTCGCCGCCCCCCGAGCCGGAGGTTACATACTCCCTGAAAAAGGGCGAGATAATCGGCGGCAGCCTTGAGGGAAAGCCGCTGACCGACACGCCGAAAAAGCCCTCCTCCAAGAAATCACGCAAGAAGGCAAAGCAGCAGAAGCGCGCCGCAGCACAGCAGCAGACAACCGCCGCAGCTCCCGCCGCTGTCGCTGCTGACAAAATCCACCCAGACAGACAGGAAAGCGAAATGGCTAAAAAGAGCAAACCAACCGCACCACCTCCGCAAAGCAGCCCCGCCCCGCAGGCACAGCCTCTCACAGGCGGCGTTGCCGATGGTATGTGGGCTGCCGCTGCCCCCGCAAAAAAAGCCAAGAAGGACAGCGAGCCCCGCGTTGTACAGCCCTTTGGCCAGCTTTCCCCCGTGCGCAAGGCTGTTGCGATACTCTCACTTGCGCTGGCGGTTTTCTCCTTCTCCCCGCTGATGGTGGGCGTGCTGACGCCGGGCATACTGCCCCCGCTGTGCATCGGTCTGTTCTTCTTCGCGCTGGCGCGTTACTGGAACCTTATCCGCCTTGGCGAAAGCAAGCTCACCGACCTGATTTACGGCACAGTGGCGGCACTTGTGTGCATCGGTATCGCAGGAATGTCCTTCATTTCCGGACAGATGGTGCGGGCAGGCGCAAACACCCCGCCCGACAACCGCTCCGACTATACGGTGGTGGTGCTTGGCTGCAAGATTAACGGCGACCAGCCCAGCCGTATGCTGGGCGACCGCCTCAACCGCGCCGCAGAGTATCTGCTTGCCCACCCGGGTGCCCACTGCGTTGTCAGCGGCGGACAGGGTGATGACGAGCCCTGCCCCGAAGCCCGTGTGATGAAGCGTGTGCTTGTGGAAAAGGGCGTTTCCGAATGGCGCATTATAACCGAGGAACATTCCTTCAGCACGCAGGAGAACATAGAAAACACCGCCGCCATGCTGGACGAATACAACCTGCACCCCCGCCTGCTCATCGCCACCGACCGCTTCCACCAGTTCCGCGCACAGAGCTACGCCACCGAGTGCGGGCTGGAAAGCTACTCCCTCTGCAACGAAACCCGCTGGTATCTTGCCATGCAGTATTGGTTCAGGGAGATGGCAGCCATCGTAAAGATGTGGCTTGCGGGATAATGCCCCGCACCCACAGCACATTATACAATAAAGCAGCAGCACAGCAGCCGTTCGGAAGAGGTTCGGCGCTGTGCTGTTTTCTTGTTAAGGGATTGCTTTTTTATATATTGTGCTATGCTTGTACAATTCACCGTATCGCCGCACAAAGCACCATATGCAAATTTCGTTAATTCTTTGTATCAACATTCAGCCCCCGTGTTTTTGCAAAATCCGACAAATATGTGTTTCTTGCTCCGTTGTCGGATTTTTACTTCTCTGCATGAAATGTTTCGTAAACAACTTTATAGTATGCATTTTTCATGTATATTTATTCCTTGTTAATAATCCCATTATTTTCTTGAGTATCCTGCACCCGTACTTGTATCGTTCCAAATAATACATTTTTTCCATTATATCACACTGCCATGCGCTCTGCCATCCTGTCATCGATATAGACACACATCTTTGTGTATTTTTTAATACTGCTGTGAAAGAATTGACAAAATCCGCTCCCATCAGACCGCACAGAAATCAATGGCCGCCCAGCCTTGGCGGGTACGATGCACAGCTTTTCGTGATACAATCATTGTTTGGTTTTGCCCCGTTCTGGCGCAGCAGTCAGTCAGCCGCTCGCGGGCGGAGGACACCGCAGAGCGTATGCCGCAGCGTGCCCCATGCGCCGTTTTTCTGTCAACAGTGCGGACAACCGCCGTCTGTCCTGCGCCCCAAAGTCAGGGTAGCTGTCATTCAGGGGGCGGATTATCGGTAGGTACCAAACAAAAACGGAAACCAAAAACAGCAGAAAAAATGAAAAGAGACTCTCTCTCGAGAGTCCCTTTTCATTTTGTGGATGGGGAACGATATAAAAGGTGTAAGCAAATTTAGTGGAACGAGGACTGATCAATCATCAAATGTTATGTGAGTATGGAAACCTAAAACCATCAATCTCTTGTTCTTCGGAACTTCTTTTCTATGTCCCTCGTTCGTTTATATTATAGCAACACGATACCTGAATGTCAAGCATTTATTTTGAAAATAAGTACATTTTTGTTGTTACACAGCCATTTTTGCCCGATTTTGCATCGTTACAAGTTACTGGTTCTGAAATTGCTGATTCTTAGGTATAAACCTTTGCTGAATTTGGCAGAGCAGGCTGCAGGAAATCAATGATTTGTTTCCAATTGTTGAGTTTTTTAGGGTAAATAAATATACACGCACCAAATTGATTTTCGGTGCGTGTATATCGGAAATTATATTTTTTCAGCACTGCGGTGCGGCGGCGGTCTGTGCGTTGTGCTGCCGCAGCCCCCTGCGCCACGACACCCAGAACCATATCATCTGCACCAGCCACGTTATGCCCCACGACACCGGATAGGAGATGTAGAGGCAGCGCAGGGTGGGGTACTGCACAAAGGCGGTGTACAGCCATATGACGCGCAGCACGCATATGCCCATGATGGATATGATCATCGGCGCGGTGGAGTGTCCTGTGCCGCGAAGCTGTCCGGAATAGATGTCCATCAGAGCCCACAGCCAGAAGGTATGGCATATCATGCGGAAGCGAATGAGACCGTAGTCCACAACAGCGGGCTCTTCGGTGTATATGCCCAGCAGCTCCCTGCCGTAGGACAGCCCAACCATACCCATAGACACCGCCAGAAGCACGCCGATGACGGTGGTGATAATGGCGATGCGGGCAACCCGCTTAGGCTTGCCTGCGCCGGTATTCTGTCCGGTAAAGGTAACGCCCGCCTGAGAAACGCCTGTAACCGAGGCATTGATGAAGCCCTCGATGCTGCAGGCGGCGGTGTGTCCCGCCATGGCAGTCGCGCCGAAGGAGTTGATAGCCGACTGAATAAGCACGTTGGAGATGGAGAAGAGGGCACTCTGTACGCCGGAGGGCACGCCGATGCGCAGTATGCGCCCCAGCTTGTCCCGGTATATGTGCAGCTCACGCAGACGCAGGCGGCAGCAGTCCTCCCTGCGGGAAAGGCTGATTGTTACCATCAGTGCCGAGATGACCTGCGAAACGACGGTGGCAATGGCAACACCGGCAACGCCCATGTACAGGTACTTTACCAGCACATAGTTGAGAGCGATGTTGACTATGCCCGAGATGGAAAGGAAGATGAGCGGACGCTTGGAATCGCCCGCGCCGCGCATGATGGCAGATCCGAAGTTGTAGACAAGCGACACAGGCACACCGGTGAAGTAGATACGCATATAAAGCACTGCCTTGTCGATTACGTCGTCAGGGGTGTCCATCCACTGCAGCATGGGGCGGGCTGCCAGTACGCCTATAACGCACAGCACCACGCCCGACAGCATCGCCACAAGCATGGAGGTGTGGACGGTCTCGCCCACCTCCCGCTCACTTTTCGCGCCCACATACTGGGCAACAACCACGCTGGAGCCGAGGGATATGCCCATGAACACTCCGATGATAAGATTGATTAGCGGGCCGGTGGCACCCACCGCCGCAAGGGCAGAGGAGCTGTCGTACTTGCCCACGATTATCATGTCAAAGGCGTTGTAGAGAAGCTGCAGCACGCCGCTTGCCATCAGCGGCAGCGCAAAGAGTATCAGCCGCCCCAGCACCGGACCGGAGGTAAAGCTCCCCGCCCGCAAAGCTTTCTTTTCCCTGTTATCTTTCATTTTGTTCTTTATTCTTTATTCTCTATTCTTTGTTCTTTCTTCTTTTCTTCTGATTATACTCCCTGCGTGCGGGAAAGGCAATGCTCTTCACAATATTCTGCGGCAGAGCGGTGCGCTTATTTTTTCTGCGCTGCTGCGGGATTATTCTTTTGTGACGGGGGAGAGGCGCGCTCACCCCTTTTTCAGATAAGGCAGATAATCGCTGTAGGTGAAGAAACCGTCTGCCTGCGGCTGATAGTCTTCGCACAGGCAGCAATATTGCCTTGTGCGTGCGGCTCGCTCGCCCTCGTCCTCGGTATAGAAAAACAGATCGCTCTTTTTGGTGACCGCAACGTCCTTTGTGCAGAAAACCTCATTGATGATGCTGCCCACAGGGCACAGATTGCCATGCCTGCAGGTCAGGCAGCAGGTCAGCACAACACCTTGGGGCAGCTTTTTCTGCAGGTCGGCAAAAGCGTCTGTCCACAGATAATCCCTGCCATGACCCCAATATTCCCTGCCACCGTATGTGCAGCCCACATTAACCGAAAGGGGTCGGTCAAGGCTCCCTCCGCAGGATCCCACCTCTTCGTGACAGTCGATTGTCAGCTTCACCGTTTCATCGCCCTTCGGGGTGCGCAGTACCACATTGTGCCGATATTGCCTGCGGCGTTCGTACCACGCTTTCCTTATATATTCGTCCCAGCAAACGGTAACGCTGTTTGCGTCAAAGTCGATGGTAAAGTATGGCTCAATGCCGCAGCCGCAGAGGGAATAGCCGCTGTTTCCCTGCTTTTTGAAATGATGCACTGTTAGGCTGTATTTCAACTCTTCCACAATGTGCTCCATTGCCTCCTGACCAGAGAAGACCACGCGCTGCCCATCTGCGCCTGTTTCCGAAACACTCACCGGTTTATAAGTGACGGAAGAGAGATTACTGAAGGTAATCTGCGCAGAAGTGATTTCCATATCATAGGCATAGGTATTGTGGGGCGTATCCTTGTGAATATTCATATGCTCGGCGCAAACGACCAGATCTCTGCCGTCAAAGCTCACGAATGAAAGTATCGAATCGTGGAATTCAAACAGGCTCAGGTCATTCTCAACACAATACTTCATGGAAATCCCTCCCTTGATGCTATTATATCACTCAGCAGGGCATTTTTCAATTGGAGTGGGCGGGGCTTTTCATGCACTTGTTTTGTTGCTATAATAACCCTGAGAGAGGAGCTGTCGAGCCCTTTGACAACTATTACATTATATAAGTATACCAAAATTCTTGGAGGCACAGCATGACAAACAGAATCGTCCAATTCAGCGCGGAGCTGCAGCAGCAGGCAGATGCGTTCTTTCAGGAATGTTTTTCCGCTGTCGGCATTCCCTATTCCCCTGCAGACAGGCACGCCGATGTGGCTGACATCGAGGGGCACTATATGCAAAACGGCTGTTTCTGGTGCATGGTTGACGGTGAGGGCGGCATTGTCGGCACTGTCGCGCTGCGGGTGATAGACGCGGAAAACAGGGTGGTTGAGCTGAAGCGTATGTTTGTGCTGCCGAAGCAGCAGGGCAAGGGCTATGGCAGGCGGCTGCTCGATACCGCGATTGCCTACGCGCGGGAGCAGGGCTACAGCAGGATATGTCTGGACACCCGCAGGCAGTTTGCCGCGGCGCAGCATCTGTACAAAAGCAGCGGGTTTGTGCTTATGGACAGATACAACGACAACGAGTTTGCCGATTTCTTTTTTGAACTGGAGCTTTAACCGGAGCTATAATACAGGAGGAAAACACAATGGAACTGATAATCGCAAGCAACAACGCAGGAAAAATCAAGGAGTTCAAGGACATCTTCGAGCCTCTGGGCTATCAGGTATTCTCGCAGGGCGAGAAGGACATACATCTGGACGTAGAGGAAACGGGCACCACCTTTGAGGAAAATGCGATACTCAAGGCGAGGGCCATCTACGACCTGACTCACCGCTGTGTGATAGCCGACGACAGCGGGCTGGAGGTTGAGGCACTGGGCGGCGAGCCGGGCATATACTCTGCACGGTACAAGGGCCTGCAGACCGAGCGGGAGCGGCGGCTGGCGATAATAGAGGCACTGGAGGGCAAGGACAACCGCAGGGCGAGCTTCACCACCTGCATATGTTTTATAGACGAGGCGGGGGAGAGCCACCTGTTCAAGGGCATCTGGCACGGGACGATTGCGCACAGGGAAGAGGGGACAAGCGGATTTGGGTACGACCCGATATTCATATCGGAGGACGGTGGGGGAAAGACGACAGCGAGCCTGCCGATCACGTTCAAGGAGACCTATTCTCACAGAGCGAAGGCAGTAAGACTGCTGATGGAATATCTGGAAAGCAAATAAACAGCACAAGCCCCAAAACAGAAAAGTTTTACTCGATTTTTTTCGCCAGTATGAGATTCTGAGGAATCTCATACTAGGCTGTTCTGCGGGGTGCCTAGGCAAAGCCTGGCGGCAGAGCCCCACAAAAGAAGCCCCACCTCGCGCCCGCAGAAACAACAGTAAGGTGCGCCCCAAAAAGAGGGCTGCACCCAACCAAGTCCGAGCAAATAAGGGCGCGACGGTACAGCGTAGCAATTCTTTATTCGCTGCTAAGCGAATAAAGAGAGCGGGTGTTTTGCGAAAGCCTTGTGCGGTTTTTGCGCATAGTCTTAGTTGTGTTCAAGCGGTTAGTTGCATAGGTTTCTGCGCCCCCCCCCCCCCCCC
>SVPT01000083.1 GCA_015065695.1 Oscillospiraceae bacterium
AAAATCTCCGCACACGCATAGTCTGAACCTAAACAAAAATACGGACATCGGATTTTTCCGGTGTCCGTATTTCTTTAGCTTTGCAATTATTCCTGCCCGTCCAGATGCCAGCCGTGGTCACCGTGGTAGACCATCAGGCGGGTCATGCCGCCATCGATGCAGATATTCTCGCCTGTGATGAAGCCCGCCTTGTCCGAGCAGAGATACAGCACCATGTTGGCTATATCCAGCGGGTTGCCCACCCTGCCTGCCGGCTGCTGCGCTGCATCGGGGCCGGTATACTCGGTGTAGTCGGTGTCAATCCACCCGGGAGAGATGGAATTGACCCGCACCCGCCCCGCAAGGCTGACCGCCAGTGCGTGGGTCAGCGCCGATATGCCGCCCTTGGCAGCGGTATAGCTTTCGGTCTGGGGCTGGCTCATGCGGTCACGGGAGGAGGCTATATTGACCACCGCCGCACCCTGCGCAAAGTGGGGCGCAAACAGCTTGGTCAGGTAGAAGGGGGCTGTTACTCCCACGTCCAGCGCATAACGAAATTCCTCGTAGGTACACTGGTCTATGCCCTTGGTGATGGGCAGTGCGTTGTTAATCAGATAATCCACGCGCCCGTGCTTTTCCAGCACATAGGCGGCAAACTGCTCGAGGGTCTGGCGGCTTGCAATGTTGCCCACATAGTGGTTTCCGTCACGAATGTCAATGACCTCGCAGAGGGCACCCTCCGCGGCAAACTGCTCTGCTATGCACTTGCCTATGCCTCGTGCGCCGCCTGTGATTACCGCGACCTTATCCTTGAACTGCATACATTATTCTCCTTTTTTGCCTTACTGCTGCAGGGCTGTGTTGCCTACAACAACTGTGTAGAAGGTTATTCTGTTGATTATCCAGCTTACATATTGACCGTCCAGCAGCATGGCCTTGCCCACCGGCATTCCGTACATATCGTACTCATCGGTGATGCCCGGGTCGTGCACATAGAACTGCACCGAATCGCCCAGCCTGCGGTAGCCGTATATCACAAAGCAGTGGCCCGACTCCCCTATCGCCGCCTCCGACATCTGGGTCAGCACTATCGCGCCGTTGTCCAGTGCCCGGATTATGCCCTCGGGGATTTCCTCGCTGGTGTCGTAGGGTACGCCGTTCATGGTCAGGGAATCCATCACCTGCGCGGTATACCAGCCGCCGTCACATTCCTCCAGCATGGCATTGCGCAGCCCCTCCACCGACACGGGATAGTCCTCGCCCCAGTACCACTTTATCGCCATTGCGGCGATGCTGGGCATACAGTTGACCGCCGAATATTCGCCTGTGTTGTGCTGCCACATATACCAGTCATAGTCGCGGTCGTTGACGCAGATGTAAACGTCCTCCTGCGTCAGCCGCCTGCCGTCGGTCAGCATCATCAGCTCACCCAGTGCCGACACAAGGTTGGCATAGTCCATCAGGTCGGTCACATCTTCCTCACTGTCCGCGTACCAGTCCTGCACAAAGGCACACACAAAGTCCCGCGCCATGGAGGGGGCAGTGTAACCCCACACGTCACAGTAGGGAGAGAAAACGCTGCTGCTGGGATATGTACTCATCAGGTCTGCCGCCACTGCCTTGGCGCACACTGCGTCATCAATGTCCTCCAGCGTTTCGGCATACCACAGGGGGTCAATCTCGCCAAACACCGTTTCATGCATACGCACAAACAGCATTGCCGCCTGCTGACGGCTGACGGGCTGACCGCCATCGTTTTCGGGCACTATGCCCCGCCTGTCGGCAACCAGACTGCGCAGCACAGCATCATACCACGACTGGCAGGGCTCGCCCTCAGGCGTCCTTATCCGATAGGAGCGCAGAAGCACATCGGTGATGCCGCTCAGGTCATCGAGGGTCATAACGGTGCTGCTCATGCCGCACACGTCAACATACAGCCGCTCCAGCAGTGCCGAAGCCGCCCATACATATTCATAGGAGGAAAGGGGCTCGGTGTCCTCCCAGCGGCTGCTGCCAATATCGCACAGTCCCAGTGCCGCCAGAGAAAGCTGATACTCGGACAGCTCCTGATGCACGGCAAACCTGCTCAGGTCGGGCACACCGCCTGCGCAGCGGTAACACTCCAGCATCAGCCCGCACATCTCCGCAGGCGAGGTGCTGTCGCCATATCGCTCGGGGTCGAGGGTCACTCCCATGCCCTGAAGATAGAGGAATGACAGGGCAAAGGCACGGTCATTCAGCCACAGTAAATCCGGCATGGGCTGACTTATTATGCAGGTGCCGTCGGAGTAAATCTCAACATCGGGCAGGGCTATACGCCCGCCCTTGCTGCCCACCAGCTCGGAGGAAAGGATAAATATTCCACTATCCTGCTCGGCAAGCTGATATGTTATGTCTACCACCTTGTTGGGGCGGTTGATGCTGTTAAGCCGCTTAGTCAAATCGCCGAAGTGTTCGGCAAGCTGCCTTGTTATGCCCCTTGCGTTGGCGCAGTCCACAATGACGGGCGGGGCTGCCCCATCGGTCACACTCTGCTCCAGACAGGGCGGGTTGAGCCGCTGATAGAGCGCGGTGGACTCTATCACATTCTGCAGCCCGCAGCCGACAAGCCCGAGCGTCAGCACCGCAATTGCTGTTATCAGCGCCGCCGTCCTGATGCGGCGACCGGGTTTTGCCATGATTTAATACCAGCCTTTCAGTTATATGCAAATGCGCCTATCATGGGCTTTACCAGCTCGCTGACCACAAAGGGAGCAAGGGAGAGGGCGGCGATTATGCCTGCCTGCCCTATGGTAAGGCGGGTGAAAACGAAGATGCCCACCGGCATCAGCATTATCAGCAGTACTGCTGCCGCGCACAGTCCAACGACGTACAGCAGCTTGCGGTTTTCCATAAAGCCCTCGCCGATGACACTGCTGCCCGACCGCACCGAAAGCGCAAGGGCAAGCTGTCCGAAGGTCAGCACCGCAAAGGTCATGGTGCGGGCAGTGTCGATGCTTATCTCCCTGCCGATAAAGAATGCGGCAAGGGCGGCGGCACCGGGCACCAGTCCGTTGACGATGATGCTCATTACGGTGTTGCCCGAGAAGAAGCGGCTGTCCCGTCTGCGGGGCTGCTTGTACATTACGCCCTGCTCCGGCGGCTCATAGGACATCGCCAGCGCGGGAACAAAGCCTGTTGCGAGGAAGGAAAGCATAAGCTGCAGCGGCAGCAGGGAGGTACCGCCCGTCAGCAGTATTGCCGCGCCCACAGCAACGGCTCTGCTAAGGCTGCCCTGCAGTATGTAGCAGACGGCTTTCCTGATGTTGTCGTATATTGTCCTGCCGCTGTTGACGGCGCATATCATGCTTGCAAAGCTGTCATCGGTGACGCTGATGCCCGCAGTGCCACGGGCAACGCCTGTACCCATCAGACCCATTGCGCAGCCCACGTCCGCCTCGTGCAGCACAGGCACGTCTGCCACAGACGAGCCGGAAACCATCACCGTTTCGCCCGACTGCCTCCACAGGCTGACAATGCGCAGCTTATCCTCGGCGGAGATTCCCGCATAGACCGAATATTTGCGGATATTGTTTTCCAGCTCCTTGTCGCTCATTGCGGCAATCTGCGCGCCTGTGGCAACCTGCTCGCCCTCACGCAGAATACCTGCGCTGCGTGCCACTGCCTCAGCGGTAGCGGGCTGGTCGCCTGTCGCCATAACGGCACGGATACCCGCCATCTCGCATACCTCGATGGATTCACGGGTGTCGTCATCGGGCGTGCTGCTCATTCCCAGCACACCGAGGAAGGTAAGCACATCGTCCTCGCAGGGGGCTGGGTCGGCAACAGGCTCTTCCAGCACACGGTAGGCAACGGCAACAACGCGCATCGCACTGCTGCCCAGTCTGTCGCACACTATCTGCGCCCGCTCCCTGTCGGCATTGCTGCACAGCGGCAGTATTCCGTCGGGGTCGCCTCGGGTTATGGCAACTATGCGCCCTTTGATGCGGTGAACGGTGGTCATCTGCTTGCGCTCACTGTCGTAGGGGGAAACGCCCACAGGCAGCGCGGCTTCTATCGCCTCTGCGCCCCCCTCCCCGTCGGAGGACTTTTCCTGCTCAATGCCCACACGGGGGTACATCAGGTCGAGGTGCTTCTTGCTCTCTCCGTTGGTCATCAGGGCGCGGATTATCGCCATCTCGCTTGCCTGACGGGGGCTGCCCTGTGCCTCAACCTCCCCATCGGTGGCACAGCACAGCGCGGCATAGCGCAGCAGCCGCTGCACCTCTGGCGGTTTTTCGCCGCCAAGAGCAGTGATTCTGCCGCCCGGAGTCCACACGCGGGTCACGTCCATGCTGTCGCCGGCAACGGTACCGCCCTTGCCTGTGCAGATGACGGTAACGCCGGAAAGCCGCTCGATGCTGTTGAGGTCGCGGACAATAATGCCGCGCTTTACCATATCCAGCGCACCGCGCAGATTGACAAAGCGCACAATCGACCGTGTCCATTCGGGGATAATTGCAACCGCCAACGCCATGCAGGTAAGGAATACCTCTATGGCCTTCATGTCGTTGGGGTGGCGGCGGGAGAAGCCTATGATAAACAGCACAAGGCACACGATAAGCCCTGCCGCGGCGGTGTTTTTGCCCATCTGCGCAAGCTGCTTTTTCAGCGGGGTGTCCGGCTCGTCACTTTCCGCAACCAGCCGTGCCAGCTTGCCCGCCTCGGTATCCATGCCTGTTTCGGTTATCAGCACAACGCCATGCCCCGCAACCACCGAGCAGCCTGCGTACACCAGATTGTCCCGCTGTGCGATGGGCACGGTGACGTGGGGCAGCGACTGCGCGTCCTTGGTGACGTGGGCGGAGTCCCCTGTTATGGCACTCTGGTCGCACACCAGCCCCTGCGAGCTGATGAGCCGTCCGTCAGCGGGAATCAGCTCACCCGCCTCCAGCATGATGATGTCACCCGGCACAAGGGTGGAAGCCGGCACAACGGTGACAACGCCATCACGCAACACCCTTGAACGGGCTGCGTTTATCTCGCCCAGCCTCTCCGACATACGGTCTAGGCGTGTGTCTATCAGTGCGCCAACCAGTGCGGTCAGCAGGGTGATAAGTACGATGAACAGCGCCTCCAGCCAGTTGCCGCCCTTGGGGTCGTTTATGGCGATGACGGCGGAGATGACCGCCGCGGCAAAGAGGATTACCACCAGCACTGCGCTGAGCTGCTCGCCAAAGTGCTGCATCAGGGTCATATGTTCACGGGTGCGGGTGCGATTCTCGCCATGCAGCTCCAGACGCCGCTTTGCGGTCTCCCCGCTCAGTCCTGTTTTCAGGTCGGTGCCGATTCGCTCGGCTGTTTCCTTGGGGCTTGCGGTATGCCAATTCATGGTATCACTTCCTAGAGAGTGGTTTTATATATCAACCGTGTTAATTATCGCTGGATTAAGTATACATAATTATTATATATCTCTCCCTGCCCGATTGCAACCAAAGCAGACAAATTTCCATGTATTTATTATGGCGGGCAGCCTCTCCCCTGCGCCGCGTATATGCAGAAAACCCGCCCCGCAAGCCTAAGCTGTGCAGGACGGGTTTATCGTTTGTTTTCTGTATGGCAGCGATGGATTAATCCTCTTCCGCGACGCGGATTGCGCTGATGTAGTAACCATCGTCGATGGTATTGAGCACAAACTCTCTTATCTGGAAGTAATCGGCACTGGCGGCAGAGCCGGTTTCCTCGATGTAGCCGACAGTCAGGGTGATGGTCTTGTCCTTCTTTGCGATGGTGGTGACATCGGGCTGAGGACCGGAGATACCTGTTGCCGCAACGTGGAAGCAGTCGTCGGTATCGCTGTAGTAGAGGTCATCGCTGTTAAGCTCGTTGAAGGCGTTGACGTCCAGCGCAACCTCCGGACCGAAGAGCTTCTTTGCAGCAGACTGTACATCGTTGGAGGGAATGATCATCTTGTTGGTGTCGTCAATCTTGTACTTGCTTTCCTCCATGTTGGTGAGCACCTCGAAGATGGCGCACTGGCTCAGCTTATCCTGAGGAATGGTGTCCCACGCCTCAAAGGGAGCAAGCTCGCTCATTACCACAGGAGAGATGAACTCCTCGTATTCCAGCTTTGCGGCATCGGTATTGCCAAGACCGGAAATGGCACCCAGCACATACTTCATTACCCAGATAAAGCCGATAAGGGCAAATATCATCGTCACAGAGCCGATTATTGCCGAAACACGCCGCTTTGCGCGCTTATCTGTTGCAGCCATGTCTTCTCCTTCCTCATCGAGCCAACGCTCGAGAAACTCGTTGTCGTCAATATATGCGGGCAGCTTTATGCCCTCGGGCAGGTCGAAAACGGTGGTGCTGCTGACGGGGCGTTCCCGCTTGAGGAACAGTCCGTCACCTGCTTCGTCTTCCACCTCATCGTCGTCCTCGGTGATATACCGCCTGATGATGGCGGCATCGTCCTCCATGCGCTGCAAACCACGGGCAAGGCGGGGCTCTTCGGGCTCTTCGGGAAGCTCTTCCGGAAGCTCGTCTTCCAGCAGTTCGACGGCTTCTTCCTCAGGCTCGTCCTCCTGCACAGGCTCTTCTTCCTGTACAGGCTCTTCCTCAGGCGCAGGCTCTTCGTCAGGGGCAGAAGCGCCCGCCTGCTCGAACTCCATCAGCTCTTCCGCAGCATCGGGCTGGAACTCCAGAATATCCTCTGCCGCGCTTTGTTCTGCGGGCTGGGCTTCCTGCTCCTCCGCAGGCTGAGTTTCCTCTTCAGGCTCGGCTTCTGCGGCAGCTTCCTCTTCCTGCTCGGGCTCTTCTTCCTGCTCGGGCTCAGGCTCTTCTGTCTGCTCGCTGCGCACAGCACCGACAGTGGGTGTGGTGCGCACCACGTCCATTGTATCCTCGTACTGGGCATCGAAGGGGTTTTCCTCCGCCTGCGCGGCATCAAACTCCTCCGGCGCGGTGACATCAAGCACCGGCTGACGTGCGTCACGCGCACCGTCAACGCGCATATTCTCGGGCAGCTCAACGGGCATCCACACCATGCGGGTGGTGCCGTCAGGATTGGTGACAGGCACCGAAACCATGGGTCGTCCGTCGGCGGAAAGGCGAAGCTGCACGGAGCTGTCCGCGGCAGGCTCGGCGGCCTTTGCGCTGCGGGTGTCCTCCTGCTTTTCCTCTGCGTGGGCGGCGGCGCTTATGGTTTCCGAAAGCACCTCTGCAGCCGTTGCCGCGGCAGTTTCTCTGCGTATGGCGTCCAGTCTGCGCTGTTCTTTTTCCTTTTCGCGGCGTTCTCTTTCAAGCTGCTCGGGGGATTTCTGCTTTTTCTTGGGCTTGCCCGATGAAGGGTGCTGTGCCTGCGGTGCTTCCGCAGGTTTCTGCTCCCGCACAGGCTCTGCCTCGGGCTGTGCAGGCACTTCTGCCTCCGGTCTCGCCAGAAGCTCCGCCTCCTCAGCCTCCATGTGCAGCATACCCCGCTTGGCATAATCTATGGATTCCGGGTGATACATCTGTCCCGGGTCTCCGCCTGGCGGCAGAAATCCGGTATAGGGATTGGGGCGATTGGAGCCGTAACGGTCGCTGTAACGCGGCGAGCCGCTGCGTCCGCGCTGCTGTCCTCTGTATGAATTGACATTCCTCTCGCGGTTATTGCCGCCGGAGGAGCCGCTTTTCTTGTCTGCCATTGCTTCTGCTCACCTACCTCGTGAAAGGATAACCGCCTTGCGGCTTCATTATCCTCTTGTCTGTCCGTTTCCCTCTACAATAAACTTCATGCTGGTCAGCTCGGTCAGTCCCATAGGACCACGGGCGTGCAGCTTCTGCGTGGAAATGCCTATCTCAGCACCCAGACCGAACACACCGCCGTCGGTGTAGCGGGTGGACGCATTGACATACACAGCAGCCGAATCCACCAGACGGGTAAACAGTCCCGCGTTGGCGTAGTCGGCGGTGACGATGCACTCGCTATGTCCTGTGGAATAACGCTCGATGTGGCTGATTGCCTCGTCTATATTCTCCACCACCTTGCAGGCGAGGATATAGTCGAGAAACTCGGTATCATAATCCTCCTCGGTGGCGGGCAGCACCTCATCGCCGAGAATGGCGCGTGTTGCCTCGCAGCCTCGGAGCTGTACATTCTTTTCCTTGAGCCGGTCATATATTGCCGGCAGTGCCTGCTGTGCAATGCTCTTATGCACCAGCAGAGTTTCCAGCGCATTGCACACGCTGGGGCGGGAGGTCTTTGCGTTGAAAACGATGTCCGCCGCCATGGCGATGTCCGCGCTTTCATCAACAAAGCAGTGGCAGTTGCCTGTGCCGGTTTCGATGACGGGCACTGTGGCATTCTGCACCACAGCCTTGATAAGTCCCGCGCCGCCGCGGGGAATGAGCACGTCCAGCCACTCGCTGCAGCACATGAGCTGGTTGGCACTCTCGCGGGAGGTGTCCTCCACAAGCTGTATGCAGTCCTCCGGCAGACCCACCGAAGCAACTGCCGAGCGCAGCAGTGCAATGGTTGCCATGTTGGAGTTGATGGCCTCCTTGCCGCCACGGAGAATGACGCTGTTGCCCGCCTTGAGGCACAGTGCCGCCGCATCGGAGGCTACGTTGGGGCGTGCCTCAAAGATGATGCCGATGACACCAAGGGGCACACGCACCTTGCGGATAAACAGACCATCGGTGCCCACACCGCCGGAGATTATCTCTCCGCAGGGGTCCTTCAGTGCGGCTGTATCCAGTATGCCCTGAGCCATGCCGCGTACACGCTTTTCGTCAAGGCTTAGGCGGTCGAGCAGGGAAACCGACATACCGTTGGCCTTGCCGTTTTCCACGTCCTTTCGGTTGCCCTCCAGCACCTTGTCCATGCCGTCAATCAGTGCCTGAGCCATTGCAGCCAGTGCTTTATTCTTAAGGGCGGTGTCCGCAGCAGCCAGTGCGCGGGAGGCTATCTTTGCCCTTCTGCCCATTTCCGATATGGTTATCATCGTTCGTCCTCCGTATATTTCCCGCTTCCCTCAAGGGGACGGCAGTAATCAATCTATCTTGCTCTGTGGGGAACAAAATGCGTTCCCACCGACTTGCCCTCCAGCAGGTCATACAGTGCCTCGGGGGCGCTGCCGGCGATGATGTAGGCATCAATGCCCACCTCGTTTGCCGACTGTGCGGCACTGAGCTTGGTTACCATACCGCCTGTGCCACGCTTGGAGCCTGTGCCGCCCGCCAACTCACGGATATTGTCGTTGATTTCCAGCACCACAGGCAGCTTGACCGCCTGCGGGTCGGTGCGGGGGTCACGGTCGTACAGACCGTCGATGTCGGTGAGCATAACCAGCGCGTCTGCACCGATAAGGCGGGCAACAATGGCGGAAAGGTTGTCGTTATCGCCTATGTTGTGACCCTCCAGCTCATCGACCGAAACCGCGTCGTTTTCGTTGATGATGGGGATTATCGAATGCCCCAGCAGGGCGTTTATGCAGTTGGTGACATGGTTCTTGCGTTTCTCGTCGTCTATGCAGTCGCCTGTAAGCAGCACCTGCGCACAGCTTGCGCCGTACTCGGAGAAGAACTTGTCGTAGAGGAACATCAGCTCGCACTGACCCACAGCAGCCATTGCCTGACGCTCGGAGATGTCAGTGGGGCGCTCGGTGATGCCAAGCCTTCCAAGACCGACACCCACCGCGCCGGAGGTGACCAGCACGATGTCGCGCCCGCCGTTGGATATATCGGCAAGCACCCGGCACAGCCGTTCTATGCAGTGAATGTTGGGCTTTCCGCTCTCGTGGGTGATGGTGGAGGTGCCCACCTTTACGACTATGCGTGAAGCTGCTGATGCCTGTGCCATTGTTCTTTCAACCGCCTTCTGTTTATGTGATTTATCTTGAAACACAATTTGACCATTATTTTGACCATTATTATGTTATTATATCAAATTATCGTATTCTGCACAATACTGATATAGTGGTCGCTCTCCCGAACTTTACCGACTGCGCACAAGGAAAAACTGTCGAAATCGATGAAGTCACGGGCAGCCGCATTCACCTGCTCCAGTGTGACCTCGTCCATGCGCCTTGTAAGCTCATCCACAGTGCGCACCTTGCCCAGCAGCAGCTCTCCTCCCGCCATGTGGGCAGCGCAGGAGGAGTTGCCCTCCAGACCCATCAGTATGCCCGCACGGAACTGCTCACGCACCCGCTCGAACTCCTGCTGAGTGATGCCGTTTTTGTGCAGCTCTGCCAGCACGAGGGTAATCTCCCGCAGGGCGGCGTCGGCATTTTCCGGATTGACCGCCGCGGCAACGGAGAATACGCCCTCACGCATATACAGCATACAATCGCTGCCCACGTTGTACACCAGACCGAGCTGCTCACGAAGCCGCTGAAAGAGGCGTGAGGAAAGGCTGCAGCCGCACACCGCATTGAGGAAGCCCAGATGGTAGTGGCGGTCGGTGTAGGCAGGTATTGCGGGGAACAACAGCTCGATGTGGGTCTGCTCAAAGTCCTTTTCCACCACGATGAAGTTGCGCTGATACTGCGCGGGTGTGGGGTCGAGGGGGCTGCCGTCGGCAGGAAGGACGCTCAGCCGCTGCTCCAGCAGGGCGAAAACCTCCTCGGTGTCGAAGTTGCCGCAGACGGCGCACACCACCCGCGAGCCAACGTAGTTTTCCCGCAGGAAGGCGCGAAGGCGGTCGGCGGTGACTGCTGTGACCGTCTCCTCCGTACCCAGAATATTTGCGCCCAGAGCGTGACTGCCCCACACAGTAAGGTGGGAGGTATCCGACAGCAGATCTTCCGGGGTGTCCTCGCACATTGCCATTTCTGCCAGTATTACGCCCTTTTCCAGCGCAATGTCCTTTTCGTCCAGCTTGGGCGAGGTGAGCATATCGCACATCAGGTTGACGGCGATGGGCAGGTGGCAGCGCAGTGCGCGGGAGTACAGCGTGGTATGCTCCTTGGCAGTATATGCGTTGAGGTGACCGCCGATGTTGTCCATTATCGAGGCGATGTCACCGGCAGAGCAGGTGGGTGTGCCCTTGAAGAGCATATGCTCCACGAAGTGAGAATAGCCCAGCGTTTCCGGCGTTTCCAGCCGCGAGCCGCCCCCTATCCATATCGTAACCGCCGCACTGGAAAAGCGGTCATCGGGCAGCATCAGTATACGCACGCCGTTGGGCAGCGTTCTTTTTTCAGCCATTGAGAAATCCATATATCATCTTCCTTACGCTCAATCTTATTCCAATAGGGCGAGCATTATCCCGCCACTTTGTATCTGTTCCCATGATGGAAAATGCACCGCCATTCACGAAAAACAGCGAATGACGGCGCATTGTTAGCCACAGTTTATTGATTAGTTGTCGTAGTTGCGGCGGCCGTTGTTTCCGCCTCTGTTGTATCCGCCGCCGTCTCTGCGGGGAGGTCTGCCGGTGCGGGGAGCGGGATTGTTCTCAGGCACAAGACCCTCTACCTCGATGAGTGCATCGCGGCGGGAGAGGTTGAGTCTGCCCTTCTCGTCGATGGGCAGCACCTTGACCATAACCTGATCGCCGACGTTTACAACATCGGTGACGCGCTCGGTGCGCTTGACATCAAGCTGGCTGATGTGAACAAGACCTTCCTTGCCGGGGGCGATTTCGACGAATGCGCCGAACTCCATGATGCGGGTGACAACGCCGTTGAAGATGGCACCGACCTCGGGATCGTGGGCGATGAGCTCAACGATGCCAAGGGCGCGCTTGCAGTTGTCTGCATCTACGCCGCAGATGAATACCTTGCCGTCGTCCTCGATGTCGATCTTGACACCGCACTCGGCGCTGATCTTCTGAATTACCTTGCCGCCGCTGCCGATGACCTCGCGGATCTTGTCAACAGGCACAACGGTAGAGAGCATCTTGGGTGCGTACTTGGAAAGCTCTGCACGGGGAGCGGGGATTGCCTTGAGCATGATTTCGTCAAGGATATAGATACGGGCCTTGTGGGTCTTTTCCAGTGCTTCCTTGACCATC
>SVPT01000084.1 GCA_015065695.1 Oscillospiraceae bacterium
GTGCATATATCCGACCCGAACGCATACAAGGTTGTGAACAGCGGCAAAAAATGCACTGTTGTTTACAAAAAGAACGATGCTGTATGCGATGAGCCTCTCTGCACAGAAGGAGAATACATCATCTGCATTTCCGGCATCCGCTCCGAGATGGTCATAGATTGCGGCGAATGATGGAGCGATAACTGCGAAATCAGTAGTGTTGGCTAAAAGCGACTTCATAAAAGTCAGACTAATACGAAGAAATATGCTCAGGCAAAGCAAACAGCCAGAACGGCAGGTGTCCCTGTCGTTCTGACTGTTCTCTACACAAATATTTCTTTGTCAATAAGACTTGATATAAACAACAAATCCGAACCCATCGCCAATCGGCATCAGGTTCGGATTTGTTTTAGTGGTGGAGATGAGGGGGATCGAACCCCTTACCTCTTGAATGCCATTCAAGCGCTCTCCCAGGTGAGCTACACCCCCATTTTGCTGACTTGCGGCACAAGTGCCGTAATCAACGTGTTATATTATATTTAATGACTGCGGGTTTGTCAAGCATTATTTCTGATTATTTGCAGATTTTTTCTTAATGTGCCTTTCTTCCTGTTTCTACTCTTTTCGACAAGAACAGGCTGTATAATTATTTGTAATAATGTCGTGCGGCGGGTGGATTCTGCTGTATTGATGCTTTATAATGTATTTCAGGGGATTTTTCACCCCGCCGGTGTGACATATCTATGAAAGGCGGTATGACAATGAAGAGCCTATGGTACAACAACTGTGCGGCGGACTGGAACGGCGCTTTGCCTTTGGGCAACGGCTTTATGGGGGCTATGTGCTTCGGCGGCAACGTGGCTGACCGCTTTGCCCTCAACTGCGACAGCCTGTGGTATGGCGGCCCGCGTGACCGCATCAACCCCGCTGCCGCGGAGGGTATACCGAAGATATGCCGACTGCTGGACAAGGGCAGGATTACCGAGGCCGAGCGGCTGGCTGACCTTGTTATGGCTGCCGTACCCGACAGTCAGGCGCACTACGAGCCGCTGTGCGACCTCTTCCTCATTCCCGAAAGCGGTGGCTGCCCCACTCTCTTCGGGCTGCGTGACCGCTGGGGGCCGCAGATATATAGTAACGCCGCCTGCGACGGTTATGTCCGCAGGCTGGACATTGACACCGGCATACACACCGTCAGCTACACCCTTGACGGTGTTCCCCACCTGCGGGAGAGCTTTATCTCCTTTCCCGACAGGGTGATGTGCATACGCAGCAGCGGCTCGCCGCTGACGGTGAGGATAGAGCGTGGGGTGTTCATGCAGTCCCTGCGTGCCATTGACGAAAGCACCCTCTGCCTTGAGGGTCAGGCGGGCGCGGACGGCGTGCGCTACTGCTTCTGCATTCGTGCGGCAGTGGGCTCACTGGGGATAACAGGCGGCACACTGCGCTGCAGCGAGGACTGTATTCTGCTTGCCTCTGCCGAAACTTCATTCTACTCCGACGACCCGCTGGGCGACGTGCTGCAGCGGCTGGAAAATGCGTATTACCTCGGCTGGGAGCGGCTGTATGAGCGGCACACCGCCGACCTCTCCCGCCTGATGGAGCGGTGCAGTCTGGACATCGGCTGTAAGGACATGGACGGCACGCCCACCGATGCGCGCATCAACAACGTAAAAAACGGTGCGGAGGACATCGGGCTTATCAACCTCTCCTTTGCCTACGGGCGCTATCTGCTGGCCTCCTGCAGCCGTCCGGGCAGTCTGCCCGCCAATCTGCAGGGCATATGGAACGACAGCTTTACCCCAATGTGGGACAGCAAGTACACCATCAACATCAACACCGAGATGAACTACTGGCCCTGCGGCTGCTGTAATCTCCCCGAGCTGCAGCTTCCCCTCTTTGACCACATACGGCGCATGATGCCCAACGGCGAGGCGGCGGCCATGCGTATGTACGGTGCGCGGGGCTGGATGGCGCACCACAACACCGACATCTGGGGCGACTGCGCACCGCAGGACACCCTTGCCGCCTCCACCTACTGGCAGATGGGCGCGGCGTGGCTGTGTCTGCACATTCTTGAACACTGGCGGTACACCGGGGACGACCGATTCCTTGAGGAATACATCGACTGCATCAAGGATGCTGCCCTCTTCTTTGAGGACACCCTCATCGACAACGACAGGGGTGAGCTGATGGTCTCCCCCACCTCCTCGCCGGAAAACAGCTACCGCCTGCCTGACGGCACTGTGGGCAACCTCTGCAGCGGTGCGGCGATGGACATACAGATATTATATGAGCTGTTTGAGGGGCTGCTGGAAACCGATCTGCTGACCTGCGGAGAGCGTGAACGCTACGAGAGCATTGTGCGCCGTCTGTGCCCCCTGCGCATTGCCTCGGACGGGCGGCTGATGGAATGGACGGAGGAATATGAGGAGGTAGACCCCGGACACAGGCATATCTCTCATCTCTTCGGGCTGTACCCGGGAAGTCAGATAGACTACGAATGGGACGGCGACATGGCAGCGGCGGCACGGGCAACGCTGGAGCACAGGCTCGCAAACGGCGGCGGCCACACCGGCTGGAGCCGCGCATGGATAATCTGCCTGTGGGCACGGCTGCGTGACGGCGAAGAGGCATGGGAGGGGCTGAAGAAGTATCTTGCGCAGTCGGTGCTGCCCAACCTCTTTGACAACCACCCGCCTTTCCAGATTGACGGCAACTTCGGCACAACGGCGGGCATTGCGGAGCTGCTGCTGCAGAGCCACGGCGGTCGGCTTGCGCTGTTGCCCGCGCTGCCTGCGGCATGGCACAGCGGCTCGGTCACAGGGCTGAAGGCGCGGGGAAACATCACCGTTGACCTCTTCTGGGAGGAGGGCAGACTGCGGCGTGCGCGGCTTGTTTCCCCCGACGAGCGCACAGTGTTCATCGAGGGCATGGGCGAGGTACTTCTCTCTGCGGGAGTAAACGAGCTGCGGTTTGACTGATTGACTGAATCATTGACAGAATACAAGCCCTCTGTGCTGCGGCGCAGGGGGCTTGCTGTCATTTTGGGGGCAGGCTATTTGCAGCTTGCGGCGGGTTTTCCGCAGCTTACCGCGCTGGTACTGTACAGGGCAAAAATTATCTGATATAATCCAGACATCAGCAAAACACAGGAGGTGCGGCATGAAGATTACCGTTATCGAGATTGATGACGCTCAGGAAGAAGAGATAATCCTGAGATGCCACAGAAGCAGCGCGGCTGCGGCACAGTTTCTGGGAGGGTCGTCCGCGACACCCCGCACTGTAGCCGGCACGAAAGACGGACAGATATACCGCCTGACGCTGGACGACATCTACTACTTTGAAACGGTGGAGAACAAGTCCTTCATCTACTGCAAGGACGCTGTATACGAAACCAGGCTGAAGCTGTACGAATTTGAGCGGCTGTGTCAGGGCAGTGACCTTTTCCGCTGCTCCCGCTCCATGGTACTCAATTCCGGCAAGATAGACCACCTCTCTCCCTCCCTTTCGGGGCGGTTTGAGGTGACGCTGGTGGGCGGCGAGAAGGTAATCGTATCGCGGCAGTATGTGGATGAGCTGAAAAAGCTCATCGGTATGTAAGCCCATCACAGCCAAACAGGAGGTACAGCATATGAAATTCAATTCCGGACTTTTCCGCACAATAACCTACATCTTTGTATACAGCTATGCGGCAACCATGGTGGTCACGCCGATATATTGTCTGATAAGCAGCCCTGATGCCACCTTTACCTACCACTATTTCCTGTACGCAATGCTCTTTTCCCTTGCGGTATCCCTTTGCTCACTGGTGTACTGCTGCCCCAGCGGTGAGCTGACCCAGAAGCAGTACCTTGTGCGCACCATCTTCCATACCATTCTGCTGGAGGCTGTGGCACTGGCCGCAGGTTACCTCATCGGTATGTGGGACAGCCTCAGGGGCGGTCTGCTGTTTGCCTTTTTCGTGCTGGCGGCTGACGTAATGGTCAATCTGCTGCTCTTCTCCCGTGACAGCAGGGACGCAAAGGAAATCAACAGCAGGCTTAAAGAACGCAACAACAGAACAAGCGAGGACAACTGATATGTGCGAAAATATTATCGAAATCTCCGGCATGAACAAGAGCTTCGGGGAGATAAAGGCGGTGCAGGACCTTTCCTTTCGGGTAAAGAAGGGTGAGCTGTTTGCCTTCCTCGGCGTCAACGGTGCGGGCAAAAGCACCACCATCTCCATCATGTGCGGGCAGCTTGCCCGTGACAGCGGCTCGGTGTGCATTGACGGCATTGACATCGACAAGGGTCTGGACGCCATACGGCGCAGGCTGGGCGTAGTCTTTCAGCGGTCGGTGCTGGACGAGACCCTCACTGTGCGTGACAATCTGGAATGTCGTGCTGCCCTCTACGGCATCACCGGCAAGGCATTCCGCAGCAGGCTTGCCGAGCTGAGCGCACTGCTTGACCTTGACGGGCTGCAGCGGCGTGTGGTGGGCAAGCTTTCGGGCGGACAGCGGCGCAGAATCGACATTGCCCGCGCGCTTTTCCACAGCCCGCAGATACTGGTGCTGGACGAGCCCACCACAGGACTTGACCCCCAGACCCGCCGCAGCGTGTGGCAGGTAATAGGACAGCTTCGGGAAACCGACGGACTGACGGTATTCCTCACCACCCACTACATGGAGGAGGCGGCTGATGCCGACTATGTGGTGATACTGGACGGAGGAAAAAAGGCAGCAGAGGGCACTCCCCTGATGCTGAAAAATCAGTACGCGGGCGATTATGTGACCGTATACGGCATCACCCGGGAGCAGGCGGCGGCAGTTGGGCTGCCCTGCAGCGAGGTGCGTGACGGCTGGCGTTTTACCGTTGGCAGCACCGCTGACGTGACCGGACTGATAGTGCAGCAGCCGGAGCTTTTCTCCGACTACGAGGTGACCAAGGGACGCATGGACGATGTTTTCCTCAGCGTCACAGGCAAGAAGATGACAGGAGGCGGCAGTTATGAGGGTATTTAACACGCTGGTCAAACGAAACATAAAGATGTTCTTCAGCGACAGGGGTATGCTGCTTGCCTCCATGCTTTCGCCGCTGATTCTGCTGGTGCTGCACATCACCTTTCTTGGCAGCGTATGCCGTGACAACATTCTCGACTGCCTCGGTGCGGGCGCGCAGATGCTGGACGAAACCGTCATTGACGGCTTTGTAGGCGGCTGGCTTATTTCCTCGCTGCTGGCGGTGTGCTGTGTGACTGTGTCCTTCAACGCAAATATGCTGATGGTCAAGGACAAGGAGAGCGGCGCACGCAACGACCTTGCCATCGCGCCCATCTCCGGCAGTGTTATCACCCTCAGCTACTGCGTTGCCGCCGCACTGACCGCCGCGCTGATATGCCTTGGCACACTGGGCGTGGGCTTTGGCTACCTCGCCTTTGTCGGCTGGCGGTACACCCTTGCGGGTGTGCTCGCCATCGTCGGTGACGTGCTGATGCTGGTGATGTTCGGCACTGCCCTCTCCACACTGGTATGCTCCTTTGTTTCCACCATGGGCACGCTGTCCTTTTTCAGCATGATAATCAGCTCCGCATACGGCTTCCTCTGCGGTGCGTATATGCCCATCTCCCAGTTTTCCAATGGAGTCAAGCGGGCAATGGCACTGCTTCCCGGCACCTACGGCACAGCTCTGCTGCGCAGGCACGTCCTTTCCCCCTACGTTGATGCCATGGGCGAGGCGGGCTTCCCCGACTCGGCACTGCTGCTCATTCGTGACGGCTTTGACATCAACCTCTATTTCTACGGCGACAAGGTCGGCACAGGGGTAATGTATACCGTTATGGCAGCTACTATCGTGCTGCTCATCGGCATTGCCGCCCTGTCACAGCTTAAGAAAAGACCCCGCTAGACCGTCTTTCTGCCCTTTGCGATGTCGATGCTGTTCAGCTGATAGCCGGTGCAGAGGGTGTACATAATGCACATGACAAGCAATGTTGCCGCGCCCGTGGGTGCGGAGGAGAAGGCTAACCGCGTCTGCCCTGCGGAAAGGGCGGCAACGGCTTCGTCCTTCAGCAGGGGCAGCATCAGACCTGTCAGCAGGGCGCACAGCGCCCCCTGCAGCAGCCGCAGGAGCAGAAAGCGTGAGTAATCTATGCCAATGGGGCGGCAGATGGCAAGCACCTGCATATGCACCGCAATGCCGCCGAAACCAAGGGCAAAGGCAACGGCGGGCAGACCCGCCTGCACCGCCGCCGTTGTGCCTGCCGTTACCTCCAGCACCACAGGCAGCAGGGCACGGGCGGTTTCCTCGCTGAAAACGCCCGATGTAAGGCGGCACAGCACACCGTCCGCACCCACATGGCGCAGCACCGCCCCCACCGCCGAAAACAGCGCGACAAACAGGCACACCTTGAGCAGCGCGGACGCGGTCTGCTCCACCGACACGACCACAGCCGAAGCGAAATCGCTCTCCTCCTTGGGGGCGGTGCGCTTCGGTTTTTTCGTTTGCTCTCTCTTTCGCTCTTTATTTTGGAATGTGGTTTCCTCAGCGGGCACAAGCAGGCGGGCAACGATGCCCACAGGAAACAGCACCGCAAGCTGCACGCACAGCAGCAGCACCGCACGGCTGCTGCCCACCATTGCCCCCACCGCACCGAGGACAAAGGCAGGGCCTGAGCAGAAGCACACCATAGCCATACGCTGTGCCTGTGCTTTGCTCACCGCGCCGCGCTGATAGAGTGAGCAGACCGCCTTTGCGCCTGCGGGATAGCCGCCCACCACTGTCAGCAGCAGCGCGGCGGCACCCTCCCCCGGCATACCGAAAAGACTGCGAGCAAGGGGTGTCAGCAGAGGCGCGGCTTTCTCCACTGCCCCGCACTGCACCAGCAGCACCGACAGCAGCATCATAAAAAAGAGCGAGGGCACTACCACCGATATACATAACTGCACCCCATCGCTTATGCCCCGCGCCACCACCTGCGGCAGCAGCAGTGCCGCGGCGCCTGCCGCAAGCAGCACCAGTGTGCGCAGAATTGACTGCAGAAATTTCATTTATACACAACTCCCCTGTGCGTTTTTCTCTCATTCCTGCTCATTTTATTCGGCAATGCCCGCCTGTTATGCCGATGTATTTTTGCGGAAGAGAAAAAGAAAACATATCCCGAGGCTTGCGGCGCATATATATCTTCAAGCATAAAACGCGCAGAGGGAGTGAGCGGAATGAAGCGGCAGAAAAGAGAGGATTCTGCGGCAAAGCAGGTGTGGCGACCCAACCTCTTTGGAATGACCGACGGGGTGCGGGCGGGCTGCTGCATTGAGCTGCACGGCTCCGGCACAGCCATTGTGGAGGGGTGCATGGGGGTGCTTTCCTATGACGACACCCACGTCCGTCTGGGACTGAAAAGCCAGACCTTGCTGGTCACCGGCTGCGACCTGTGCATAGAAAGCATGGCGGGGCAGACGGTGTGCATCTGCGGCAGCATATGCAGTGTGGAGTTTATCTAGGGGGCTGTTTTGTATGAAAAGGCTTTCTGTGTTTCAGTGGCTTTGGGGGACGTGTCAGTTTTCGGCGCAGGGGGATTTTCCCGAGAGGTTTCTCAACCTTGCCGCCCGCGCCGACCTTGGGCTGTGGGATATACGGCGGCGTAACGGTCAGGTGACCGCCTGCATTCTTGCGGGAAGATACCGCCGGCTGCTGCCGCTGGCGCGGCGGTGCGGCGTGCGGCTGAAAAGCACCGGCAAGCACGGACTGCCCTTCCGTCTGCTGCCCTACCGCCGCAGGGCGGGTATGCCGCTGGGCTTTCTGATTTTCTGCGGGCTGCTGTGGTTTCTCTCCCTGTTTGTGTGGACAATTGAGCTGCCGCAGCTTTCTCCTGAGGTGCAGCCCAAGCTGGAGCAGGCATTGCTGGACTGCGGGCTGAAACAGGGTGTGCAGCGTTCGCGAATCAGCGGCAAGCTTATTGGCAGTGAGCTGATGCTCAATGTTGACGAGCTTTCGTGGGCGGGTGTCAGCGTAAACGGCAGCCGCGTTGTGGTGGACGCAAGGGAGCTTGAGCCCATCGCGCCCCCTGTGGACATCAGCCGCCCCTGCAACATCGTTGCGAAAACCGGCGGCGTTGTGGTCACCATCACCTCAGCGGCGGGCGACCTTGTGGCACAGAAGGAGCAGACCGTGGCGGCGGGTGACCTGCTTATCAGCGGCGTCAGTGAGCTGAGTGACGGCAGTGTGCAGCTTGTACACGCCATGGGCGAGGTGACAGCACGGGTCGGGCACCATCTGGAGACAGAGGTACCCTTTGCCCAGCGTGCCACCGAGCGCAGCGGGCGGGTAATCACCCTGCGGCGTGCAATGGCTCTCGGCGTGGAGATTCCGCTTTATTACGGCAAGCAGCCCAAGGGGGAATTTGAGCGGGAGTGGGAGCAATGGAACTGGCAGGTGGGCAAGGTGCAGCTTCCCCTGAGCGTGCGCACCGAGCGGTGGTACGAACTCAGGACGGTCAACCGCATCATCGACGAAGAGGAAGCCCTGCGGCGGGCAAAGGAGGATATTGAAAGCCAGCTTGCTGCACTGGAGCTTACCGAGGTGCTTTCCCGTAGCGAAGATATTGCCATAGACGACAAGGGTGTGCGCATAACCGCCGAAATCAGCGGACTGGATTCCATTGGTGTTGAGGAAGAGATATTTGTTGGCTGAATGCAGAACAGCCCCGCAGAGTTGGTTCTCTGCGGGGCTGCTTTCATGTATTTTGCTTATGTACAATCAAAACTGTTCATTTCGGCGGCGGCTGACCGACATACCCCACAGCATACCGTAGGCACATACCGACAGTGTCAGCAGGGAGAGCATGACGGCGGTGCGCCACGGGCGCAGCACACGCACCTCATCGGGGCGTTTGGCATTGTAGGCAACGGGCAGCCTGTCGCCCTCGCGGGTATTCTTTGGGGGCTTTTCCAGCATGGCTGTCCACTTGTCGCCCTCCGCCTCATACTCCACATATGCCGAGCCGTCGTACTCGATGGTGTTGCCGAAATCATCGTAGGTTTCTATTTCTGTGCCGCCCTCCGCAACGGATATTACCGTAGCCGCCGCCTTGGGGCTGACCAGATCGGGCAGCTCCACCATTGCGGCGTGCAGTGTCAGCAGACAAATCAGCACAGCCAGACAGAGCGGCAGGAAATCCTGCCGCTCGAATCTTTTTGAACTCATATATTGCTTTGCTTAGAAAACGATGCGGGAGGAGATGTATTCCACCAGATTCTCGATGGGCATACGCTCCTGTTCCATGGAATCACGCATACGGACGGTCACGCAGCCATCTTCCACCGACTCGAAGTCGTAGGTGATGCAGAAGGGGGTGCCGATCTCGTCCTGACGGCGATAACGCTTACCGATGGAACCGGTCTCGTCAAAGTCGGTCATGAAATACTTGCTGAGCTGGTCACGGATTTCGAGGGCACCGTCAGACAGCTTCTTGGAGAGGGGCAGCACCGCAGCCTTGAAGGGAGCCAGTGCGGGGTTGAGGTGCAGCACTACGCGGACGTCCTGCTTCTCGGCATCAATGACCTCTTCGTCATATGCCTCGCACAGCAGTGCCAGCACGGTGCGGTCCAGACCGTAGGTGGACTCGATGATGTAGGGAATGAACTTCTCTCCGGTGGTGGGGTCGAGGTATTCCATCTTCTGTCCGCTGTATTCCTGATGGCGGGTCAGGTCGAAGTCGGTACGGTTGTGGGTGCCGTTGATTTCGCCCCAGCCGAAGGGGAACAGGAACTCTATATCGCAAGCTGCCTTTGCGTAGTGGGCCAGCTTCTCATGGTCGTGGTAGCGCAGATGCTCTGCGGGCAGACCCAGATCCATGAAGAACTGCCTGCCGTACTCCTTGTAGTAGTCGTACAGACCGGTGTCGTCGCCCTCCTTGCAGAAGGTCTGGAACTCCATCTGCTCGAACTCGATGGTGCGGAAGGTGAAGTTGCCGGGGGTGATTTCGTTTCTGAATGCCTTACCTATCTGACCGATGGAGAAGGGCAGCTTGGCACGCATGGTGCGCTGGACGTTGAGGTAGTTGACGTACTCGCCCTGAGCGTTCTCCGGACGGAGGTAGATGACGCTCTTGCTGCTGGCGGTAACACCACGGTAGGTCTGGAACATCAGGTTGAACTCGCGGATGTCGGTGAAGTTGTGCTTGCCGCAGTGGGGGCAGGGAATGGAATGATCCTTGATGAACTGGAACATCTCTTCCTTGGTCATTGCATCGGGGTGGGATTCGGGGTCAAAGTCCTCGATGAGGGAGTCGGCGCGGTGGCGCATCTTGCACTCCTTGCAGTCGAGCAGGGGGTCGGAGAAGCTGGCAACGTGACCGCTGGCTTCCCATACGCGGGGGTTCATCAGAATGTCAGCGTCAACCTCAAAGCTGCTGCGGCGCTCCTGAATGAAGCGCTTTCTCCATGCGTCCTTTACGGCATTCTTCAGGCGGGAGCCGAGAGGGCCGTAGTCCCATGTATTGGCGAGACCGCCGTAGATCTCACTGCCGGGGAAAATAAAGCCTCTGTTCTTGCACAGGGCAACGATTTTTTCAAAGCTCTTGTCTTCGTTTCTCATAGCTGTGTTTTACCCTTCTGTTAGTTTCTGTGATTGGCTTAAACTATATAATATCGTCTTGGCGGCAGTATGTCAAGTGTACCTCTTTAGATTTCAAAATCCACGCAGGCGCGCAGCTCTCTGCGGGGTCCGATGAACTCACCCACCGCAACATGGGCGGGGTGTACTCTATATGCCTCAAGACCCTCAAGGTCATCGTAGTCGGAAACCAGCACGAGGTCGTAATTCTGGTCGGCAGTGCCTTCCGCGCGGAGATACACCGCCGAGCTGCGGAGGGTGGGAACAACGCCCTGCAGGGCCTCCAGCTTCTCCTTTGCCATGCGGGCATTCTCCATGCGGGTCGCACCCTCTGCTTCCTCAAGGAAACGGAACATTACGATATGTCTTATCATTGATTTATCCTCCTGAATATGTCAGATATTGTATTGGTGTCGTTTATTTTCATTACATTATACCACAGCTTCTTTTTGCTTGCAACACTGCGTTTTCTTTTGTTTTTGGGGATTGGAGTGAGCATATTAATGAGGCTAAAAATGTCGGCGGTCTATTGCATATGGCTGTGCCACAATGTATTATTGTAATGTATGATTTTCCCGAGAAAAGGCAGAAGAGGTGTTTTGTAATGTTCAACATACTCGTTGTGGAGGACGACCGCAACCAGCGCAGGCTGATGTGCGCGGCACTGGAGCGCAGCGGCTACCGTCCGCTTATGGCGGAGGACGGCGACGCGGCTCTGCGGGTGCTGGAGGGTGAGCAGGTGGATATGATTATCACCGACCTGATGATGCCCGGCACCGACGGCTACCGCCTTACCGAGCAGCTTCGCGGCGCAAACTATCAGCTTCCCATACTTGTCGTCAGCGCGAAGGACACCTTTGCCGACAAGCAGAAGGGCTTTCTGCTGGGCGTGGACGACTACATGGTCAAGCCCATCGACATCAACGAGATGCTGCTTCGGGTGGGTGCGCTGCTGCGCCGCTCGCAGATTGCCCATGAGCACAGGCTGACCGTAGGCGGCATCACCCTCGACTACGCCGCGCTGACCGTCACCGAGGGGGACACCTGCGAGACCCTGCCCAAGAAGGAATTCTACCTTCTCTTTATGCTGCTCTCCTACCCCAATGTCATCTTCACCCGCCGACAGCTTATGGACGAG
>SVPT01000085.1 GCA_015065695.1 Oscillospiraceae bacterium
CTCGGTGGAGCCGGTGAAAAGTATCATCAGTGCGCCGTCAAAGGCGTGGTCCTTGTAGCTGGGGGCAAGCAGGCGTGCGCCGTACTTTGTGTTGAGCAGCTCGTAGACACGCTGCATGGAAACCTCTGCCTGCTCGGGAGAGGAAAGTCCGCTGATAACGCCCCAGGACTGGGGATTGAGCCACATACTTGCCTCGGGGTCGTTCTTGGAGCCGATGATGGTGCCGTCCTCCAGAATACCGCGGACGTAGCGGTCGCCCTCCCAGCAGTGCTTCTGTATGGTGTTGGCGAGGTTGGCTGCCTTGCCCTCCAGCCAGCCGGCGTAGGCAGCGTCGCCTCTGTCAAGGGCGTAGCCGCGCAGGGTGGTCATGGCAAGGTAAAGCTGCATGGCAACGAAGGTGCTTTCGCCGCTTGCGCCCAGACGCAGGCAGTCGTTCCAGTCTGCGTGGAGACCTGCGGGCATATCGTGGGCGGCGAGGCGGTCCAGACTGAACTGGATGGCACGCTTCAGATGGTCGTAAACGGTGCCTATGCCGGTGTTGGCATAGGGGATAAGCTCATCAAGGAAGCCGGTCTCGCCGGTCTCCGCAATGTACTTGCTGACGGTGGGGAAGAGCCACAGCGCGTCGTCTGCGCGGTAGTGGGGGTGACCGGTCTCACGGACGTAGGACTCATCGTCGGGGGTGTCCTCGTGACCGGGGTTGTGGGAATACTTTACAAGGGGCAGACCGCCGCCGTTATCAACCTGAGCGGACAGCATGAAAACAAGCTGCTGCTTTGCCATGGCGGGATCGAGGTGGATAATGCCCTGAATATCCTGAACGGTGTCGCGGTAGCCGAAGCCGTTGCGCTGACCGCAGTAGTTGAAGCTGGCTGCGCGGGACCACACGAAGGTGATGAAGCACTGGAATGCGTTCCATGTGTTGAGCATGGCGTTGAAGTCCTCATCGGGGGTGTTGACGCGGAAGTTGTCCAGCTTGCTGTGCCAGTAGGTGCGAAGCTGTTCGTACTCGGCAGCAACGGTGGCGGCTACATCGGCGTAGGAGGCGATGATGGCATCGGCATCGGCAGAGGACTTCTGACCCAGCAGGAATGCGACATCGCGGCTCTCGCCGGGCTGCAGGGTGATGGTGGTGTGCAGCGCGCCGCAGGGGTTGCTGTTGTAGTTGAGGACATTGCCGCAGCGTCCGTTCTGCAGGGCGGCGGGACGACCGTAGCCGTTGTAGCGGCCGAGGAAGGAGGTCTTGTCGCCCTCATAGCTGACCACCTCTGCGCCGGCAAGGCCGAAGAAGCGGCTGACAGCGGAGTTGTCGTTGACCTTCTGGCGGCAGTTCTCGTTGATGGTCATGAGTATGCGGTTGCCCTCGAAGTAGGTGCGGGTGATGAACTGGGTATACTGCAGGTTGACCTGATCCTGCTCGTAGTTGTTGTCGGTGGTGAACTCGCAGTAGCCGAATGCGGAGATGGTGCGGGGACGGTCGGAGCTGTTGGTCAGGCGCAGGCTCCATACCTCATAGGTGCTGTCAAGGGGAACATAGTACAGCACAGAGGAATCAATGCCGCTGTATTCCGCGTTGATGCGGGTGTAGGAGGTGCCGTGGCGGCACTCGGACTTGTACTGGTCAAGGGGCTTGCCCACCGGCTGCCAGGAGGCAGACCAGAAGTCGCCGCTTTCGTCATCGCGGAGGTAGATATACCTTCCGGGATCGTCGTTGTCATTGAAGCGATAGCGCAGGATACGTCCCTTTGCGCCGCTCTTTACAAAGCTGTAGCCGCCGGCGTTGTTGGAGATGATTGCGCCGTATTCCGGAGAGCCGAGGTAGTTGGCCCAGGGGGCGGGGGTCGCCGGGTTGGTTATGCAATATTCGCGGGCTGCTTCATCAAAGTAACCGAACTTCATTGCTGCATTTCTCCTTTATCATCATGTATATCAGTGATGGGGATTCCGCAGATTGATAAGCTGCGGGTTGCAATCTGGGTATGATTTTACCACACACTTGCGGCGTTTTCAATAGATTGTACAGTATTCTGCGGCATTGTTGTTTTATTTAATGGATATTTTAAACAGAGGTTAGTAATGGGCATTTTTGCGATTTTTTATATTTTTGGTGGGTCTGTGATGCACGACTGCGCTACTCAAGGCTTCCCTGCGGGTTATTCCGAAAAGGAAAATTACGGCGAAATAAGGGAGGGTAATCGGGTGCGGCTTTTATGTCTGTATTAGCAAAAAGTTAATATACTAATCTTATATACCAATCTTGATTATCACAGGTGGCTGTGATATAATCTAAAGATACTAAAATGCGCAAAATAGACGCTGAAATCACCGAAAAAACTTCCAAGGAGGCTGCCCCTTGAACTATATTTTCATCTCCCCCAACTACCCTGCCGGTCACTGGCGGTATGTTGCCGCCCTCCGCAATGCCGGACACAATGTTCTCGGCATCGGCGATGCAGGCGATGAGACCTTCTCCCCCGAGCTGCGCGGCAGCCTGACCGAGTATTACCGTGTGGGCGACCTGCACGATTACGACTCGGTATACCGCGCCTGCGCCTACTTTGTCGGGCGTTACGGACGTATTGACGATATAGAATCCCTCAACTGGTACTGGGTTGACCTTGTGGAAACCCTCAACCTGGAATTTACCGCTCCCCATATCACCGTAGAGGAGCATTACGCAGCCATTGCCGCAGCATATTCTGCCGCGGAGAAGCTGCCGCCCTTCACCGTGGTTTCCTCCACACGCAAGGCAACCGCCTTTGCTGAGGAGCATGGCTACCCCCTGCTGCTCACCCCCGCCGCCAACAAGCGGCTGCAGCGAGGCATTGTCCATGACGAGGCAGAGCTTCGCCGCCGCCTGCGCGGAGTGGCGAAAAACAGCTTCCTGCTGTACGCGCAGTACAGCGGCGAGCCGGTGAGCATAGACGGACTGTGCGCCCCCGATGAAGAGGACAACGCGGTGCTGGTGGCGGTGTGCGCCCATGTATGCACCGATGACGGCTGTATGTACGCCATTCCCCTTTCGCCGGAGCAGAGGAAGAATATCCTCGCGCTGGTGGAGGGCACAGTTGCCTGCGGCTTCTTCCACATTGACGCTGTGCGTCTTGAGAGCGCAGTCAAGGGTGTGGGTCACAAGGGCGATATAGTGTTCAACGACATCTTCGACGCGCCGCCCCACGAATATGTGGTGGACTGCATGAACATTGAGTTTGACTGCGACCTGCGTGAGCTGTGGGCAAAGGGCTCCGACCGCTACGAGCCGCTGGAGCAGAAGGGTTATGCCGCCATTGCCTGCCGCCGCTTTGAGCGCAGCTACAGGAATGCCCACGAGAAGGTGCTGCACCGTCTTGCGGCAAAGCTTACGATGCACACACTCACCTCCGAGCAGGACAAGGCTCAGTTTGGTGACTACTGCTACATCTTCCGCGGCGAAAACTCCGCAGAGCTGCGCCGCGGCATCAAATTCATCACAGAGGATTTCGCACATGGCGGTAATTGAAACACGGGGTCTTTCCCTCACCTACGGCAAGGGCTCTCCGATGGAGATTCACGCCCTGAAAAACTGCAACATCACCGTTGAGGCGGGGGAGCTGCTGTGTGTCATCGGACACACCGGCTCGGGCAAGTCCACCCTTGCACAGCTTCTCAACGGACTGATAAAGCCCACCGAGGGTACTGTGCTGCTGGACGGTGAGGACATCTTCGCAAACAAGAAGCGGCTGAGAGAGGTGCGCTTTGCCGTAGGTCTGGTTTTCCAGTATCCGGAGCATCAGCTTTTTGAGGAAACGGTGTACAAGGACATCGCCTTCGGCGCAAAGAACAAGGGGCTGCAGGGCGATGAGCTGGACAGTGCAGTACGCCGTGCCGCCGAGTTTGCGGGACTGCGGCAGGAGCTGCTGGACAAATCCCCCTTTGAGCTTTCGGGCGGAGAGAAGCGGCGCGCCGCCATTGCCGGTGTTATGGCGATGGAGCCGCGTGTGCTTATCCTTGACGAGCCCACCGCAGGGCTTGACCCCCGAGGACGTGAGCAGATGATCGACCGCATCATGCATTACAGGGACAAGACAGGCTGCTCGGTTGTGCTGGTCTCCCACACGATGGAGGACGTTGCCCGCTGTGCCGACCGTGTGCTGGTGCTGGAAAAGGGCGAGGTTGCCCGCCTTGCGCCCACGCAGGCGGTGTTTGCCGACGCGGAGGCACTGGAGCGCATGGGTTTGCGTGTGCCGCAGATAACCAGCGTATTTCTGGAGCTTAAGCGGCTGGGCTACGATGTCAGCACCGCTGTACACACCCCGCAGCAGGGCTACAACGAGATAATGAGAATACTGGGCAAAGGGGGCGGTATGTGATGCTGGGCGATATTACCATAGGACAATACTACCCCGCCAAATCGGTGGTGCATCGCATTGACCCCCGGGTCAAGATACTGCTGATGCTGGCACTTATTGTCATCGCCTTTGTGGCGCAGTCGGTGCCGGCGGCACTGCTGGTCACTGTGGCTACCTTTGTCAGCATAATAATGACCAGAGTGCCCCTGCGAATGTACTTCAAGAACTTGAAAGCCATATGGTTTCTGGTGCTGCTCACATCGGTGCTCAATATGTTCTACTTCAAGGGGCAGGTGCTGTGGCAGTGGGGTCCGCTGAGCGTGACCTACGAGGGCATACGCCAGAGCTGCTTTGTGGCACAGCGTCTGGTGTGTCTGATACTGCTCAGCTCGGCGCTGACCTTTACGGCAACGCCCACCGAGCTTACCGGCGCGATAGAGAGCTTGCTCTCCCCGCTGAAGATATTCGGCGTAAAGGTGCATGAGCTGGCTATGCTGATGACCATTGCGCTGCGCTTTGTTCCCACTCTGCTTGAAGAGTCGGAGAAGATAATGAGCGCGCAAAAGGCACGCGGTGCCGACCTTGAAAGCGGCGGTCTGCTGGCGAGGGTAAAGGCACTGATTCCCATACTGGTGCCCCTTATCGTGTCCGCATTCCGCAGGGCATACGACCTTGCGCTGGCGATGGAATGCCGCTGCTATACCGACGGCAAGGGGCGCACCCGCCTCAATGAGATGAAGCTGCGCTTCCGTGATTTCGCGGCACTGCTGGTCGTTGCGGCAGTGTGCGTGGGCGTGGTGATGCTTAACCGTACCGCATGGCAGGACGTGCTTGCCGATATAATGGCTTTTGATTATCTGTCCCTTGTGCCGGAAGCACTGATACCCAAGGCATAAACGGACGGAATATACCAATCATAACATCTATACGACAGAAACGGTGAAAGAAAACATAAACGAAAACCGCAGCATGGAAAAACGCACCCTGCTGCTGACCCTCGCCTATGACGGGCGGGATTTCCACGGCTGGCAGATACAGCACAACGCAAACACGGTGCAGAATGAGCTGCAGAAAGCCCTGCGGGAAACGCTGGGTGAGCTGCCGCCCATCAAGGGCTGCTCCCGCACCGATGCGGGGGTACACGCCCGCTGCTTCTGTGTCAGTCTGGAGACCTCCTGCTCCATTCCCTGCGAGCGGCTGCCGCTGGCACTAAACTGCAGGCTGCCCCGCACCATTGCCGTATTGAGCTGCCGCGAGGTACCGGAGGGCTTCCATGCCCGCTACAGCGCAAAGGGCAAGCAGTATACCTATGATATATGGAACTCCCCCTGCAAAAATCCCTTCCTTGTGGGGCAGATTACCCATGTGCCCGCCCCGCTGGACGCGGAGCGCATGAGGGAAAATGGTCTGCCTCTGCTGGGCAGTCACGATTTCCGTGGCTTTCAGGCGGCGGGCAGCGACGTGCGTGACACCGTCCGCACTGTTACCCGCTTTGACGTGACACGCACGGGCGACACTGTGCGCATCACTGTGGCGGCTGACGGATTCCTCTATAACATGGTGCGGATTATCGCGGGTACGCTCATAGATATGGAAAGGGGTCGTATCCCCTGCGGCACCATGGCGGAGATTATTGAATCAGGGGAAAGAGAAAGGGCGGGCTTTACCGCGCCGCCTGACGGACTTTATCTGGACGATGTGTTTTATGACATTTGAACAACTAGTATAATATGAGGCGAAATGTACGCAGAGGAAAGAGCTTGCTGGTGCTGGACAGCTCCGCAGGCAAGGTGCAGCACAAGAAGACCCATTATATGCCGGTGGGCTACAGATACCGCAGGGTGGCTGTCGGTCTGATGACACTGGCGGGCGGCATATTGCTGCTGCTGTTTGTGATATGGGGTGCGGTGTCCACCGTGACCGAGATACTCGCACCTCCCAAGGAGGAGGGCGTCCCCATCCATATGCAGGTGGACGAGGAAGCCGCCCTGTACACCGACAAGGACGCGGTGACCATGCTGGTGCTCAAGCTGTCGGACGACAGGAGCGAGGCGGAGCAGTTCATGCTTGCCCGCTTTGAGCCGTCGGAGGAGCGGGTGTACGTCCATGCCCTCTATCCGCAGATGGAGGCGGGCGGCTCCACGCTTGCACAGCTTTACCGGGAAAAGGGAGCGGCGGGCTGCGCCGATGCCCTGGAGGAGCTGTTTGACTGCGGCGAGATATACAGCATAGGAATGACCTTCAAGCAGATACGTCTGATGATAAACGAGCTGGGGGGCGTTACATTTTACGTCCCGCAGGCGGTCAACTATGCCGCGCCCGAGGCTGACAGAAACGTCAACATTGCCAAGGGCAAGCGGGAATTTACCGGCGGAGAAACGGCGCGCCTGCTCAACTTCCCTGACTGGGAGGGCGGCGAGGCACAGCACAGGGAGATGTACTGTGAGGTGCTGGCCGCGCTGATAAACCAGAAGCTGGTGGAGGGAAGGACCGGCAGGCTGAAGGATATGTTCCTTGAGTTGCACGGCGGCGCGGAGGTGGATATGTCCATGACCACCTTCCACGACAAGCTGACAGGTCTGACCTATCTGGCAGAGCACAACAAAGAGGACGGAACGATGGTTGTAATCGTGAAGAAGAAGCCGGTGTTCAATGGGGACACCTGCAGCTATACCGATAAAGATATGAAGTCGCTGTGGGCTGCCTTTGGCGACCGCGGCGAGCAGTGAAGCAAAAGCTGAGCAGAAACCCCGCAAAGCAAAGGATAAAGGAATGAGAGATATTTTGAAAGCAAGAGCAAAGGCGGAGAGCAGAAAAAAGAGCGGCGCATGGCGCAGGACGGTAATGCTTCGGGCAGCGGCACTGCTTGCCGCGGTGGGTATGCTGTTTGCGCTGACGGGCTGTCAGGAAACCACCGACGGCAGCGACCACGGCTTCAGCTACTCGCTGACAGCCAACCCCCGCAATCTTGACCCGCAGATGGCAAGCGACAACAACTCGCTGCTGGTAATAAAGAACCTCTTCGAGGGACTGATGCGCATAGGCGCGGACGGCGAGCTTATCTACGGCGTTGCCGAAAGCTACACCGTCAGCGAGGACAACACCGAGTATGTATTCAACCTGCGCAAGGACGCCAAGTGGTCCAACGGAGAGCCGGTCACTGCCTACGACTTTGAGTTTGCGTGGCGCAGGGCGGTCATGCCAGAGACCAAGTCGCCCACGGTGCAGTCGGTGTACTGTATACGCGGCGCGGAGGCCATCAACAGGGGCATGGCAGAGCCGGAGACCCTCGGCGTTACCGTGGTGGGTGACCACACCCTCAAGGTGGTGCTGGAATACCCCTACGCGGAATTTCCGCTGCAGACAACCCTTGCGGTGTATATGCCCTGCAATCAGGCATTCTTTGAAAGCACCGGCGGTCACTACGGACTGGAGGACGACTACATCATCTCCAACGGACCCTTTGCCTTCTCCACCGAAAGCACCGCATGGAACCCGGACAACTACGTCCGTATGATGCGCAACGAGCATTACTCCGGCGAGAACAAGTGCCAGCCCCGCATACTCTACCTCGGCATACGTCAGCCCAGCACCGATTATTATGCTCTGCTGGACGAAACGGTTGAGGCGGCGAAGATCGAATCGGAAAACGTGGCAAAGATAGATGCCTCCAAGTACAGAACCTACACCTACACCGACTGCACATGGGGCATATTGTATAATACCGCCGCCACCGGCTTTGAGAATGCCTATGTACGGCAGGCATTCTCCCTCTGCGTGGAGACCGGCGCATATGAGAACTACCTCAAGGACAACACCGAGGTTGCCTATGATATAATTCCCCCCGCAACCAAGCTCAACGGTGTTATCTACCGCGAGCTGGCGGGCAGCGGCATGAAGCTGAAAGCCGCCCGCAGCGAGGGTTACCCCCTGCTGAAGAAGGGGCTTGCCATGCTGGAGCGCAGCTCCATGCCCACCATCACCGTCATCTGTCCCGATGACCCGCAGGTGGTGGAAATGATGCAGCAGGTGGTGCAGTCCTGGCAGGACAGTCTGCTGCTGTACGTCAACCTTGAGCCGCTGAGCGAGGACACCCTCAACAACCGTGTTGCCATCGGAGACTATCAGCTTGCGCTGTGGAAGCTGGCACCCAGCAAGGACGGCCCGCTGACCTGCCTGAAGCTGTTCGCTTCCGATTCCTCCAGCAACCCCGCGAAGCTCAAGAGCGGCGCATACGACTATCTGGTGGAGCAGGCTTCCGCAAAGACCACCACAGAGGACATCATTGCCCCCATGGTTGCTGCTGAGAAGTATCTCAACGACATGGCGGTATTCTTCCCCATGTACTACGAAACCACCTATTACGCAACATGGAAGGAAGTGGAGGGCATCTACTTCTCTCCCTTTGACGGCACAGCCGATTACTGCAACGCCGTCTACTACGGTGACTGATGATGAAGAAAAACATAACGACCATTAGCGGAAAAGAAAAGGGACTGTCCACCACGCAGGTGATTGTGCTGGGCTTTCTGCTCGCCATAGCGGTGGGTACGGCATTGCTGTGTCTGCCGTGGGCGCGGGCAGGCGAGGGCAGTGCCCCCTTTATGACAGCGCTGTTTACAGCGACAACATCGGTGTGCGTTACCGGTCTGGTGGTGGTTGACACCTTTGCCTACTGGAGCGTTTTCGGACAGATAGTGATACTGCTTCTGATACAGCTTGGCGGTCTGGGTGTCATATCCTTTACCACCTCAATCATGCTAATCATTGGCAGAAGGGTCACCCTGCGTGACCGTCTGCTGCTGGAATCGGCATTCAACCTGAACACACTCTCCGGACTGGTGCAGTTTCTTCTGCGAATGCTGAAGGGCACCTTCATCGTGGAGTTTGTGGGCTTTCTCTGCTATCTGCCGGTGATGGTAAAGCAGTTTGGCGCTGCGGGTATATGGAAGGCATTCTTCCTCGCCATATCGGCATTCTGCAACGCCGGCATTGATATTATCGGGCCGGACAGCCTTATGCCCTATGCGGGGAATGTATGGATGAATCTGGTGACCATGGCTCTTATCGTGCTTGGCGGACTGGGCTTCATCGTCTGGTGGGACGCAATCCGCGTGGCAAGAATGGGAATAAAGGAAAAGCTGCCGGTAAGGCAGTGCCTCCACCGCATGAATCTGCACTCCAAGCTGGTTATTGTCACCACCTTTATACTTATCGTGGGAGGCGCGCTGCTGGTGCTGCTGCTGGAGTACAACAATCCGGCAACGCTGGGCGAGCTGCCGTTTTTCGGCAAGCTGCAGGCGGCACTCTTCCAGTCGGTAACATTGCGCACCGCAGGCTTTGTGACCATCTCCCAGAAGGGGCTGTACGGCTCAACGGCACTGATATGTATGCTGCTGATGTTCATTGGCGGCTCCACCTGCGGCACGGCAGGCGGCGTCAAGACCAACACTGTCGCACTGCTGGCGCTTTCCGCGGCGGCAACCGCCCGGGGCAGCGAAACGGTCACCGCATTCCGCAGGACTATCCCCCTGCAGGCGGTGCGCCGCGCAATGAGCGTTGTGCTTATCAGTCTGGCGGCGGTTTTCACTGCGGCAACGGCTCTGGGAATGGTTGGCGGCGGAGATTTTCTCGACGCTGTCTATGAGACCTTCAGTGCCATTGGCACAGTGGGTATATCCAGAGATTACACGCGCACGCTGGGCACTGCCGGTCAGCTTATAGTGATACTGTGTATGTATCTGGGAAGAATAGGTCCTGTGTCGCTGGCAGTTGCTTTCAGCTTCGGCGGCAAGGGGGCAAGAGAAATGGTTTATCCGGCAGAGGAAGTTCCTGTAGGCTGATGAGTTCTGAAAACAAAAAATGCTCCCCTGTTGAGGGGGAGCGTACATGAAATATAAATCAAAAAAGGAAAAATAAAATGGCTAAAAAACAATATGCTGTCCTCGGTCTTGGAAAGTTTGGCGCCAGCGTTGCCGAGGAGCTGGCAAGCACCGGCGCTGACGTTCTCGCCGTGGACTGTGACGAGGAGCGTGTTCAGGAGGTTTCCGAGTTTGTAACCTGTGCCGTGTGCGCCGATGTGTGCGACAGCGGCGCAATGGCAAGTCTGGGCATATCCAACATGGACTGCGTTGTGGTTGCGATAACCGGCAGCCTTGATGCCAGCATCATGGGTACTATCCTTGCAAAGGACGCGGGTGTGCCCTATGTCATCGCCAAATCCAAGGACGAGGTGCATACCCGTATTCTGGAAAAAGTGGGCGCGGACCGCATCATCGTACCGGAGCGTGAGTCGGGCGTGCGTGTGGCACGCAGCATCGCCTCGGGCGTGTTTCTCGACTTTATCGAGCTGTCCGACCGCTGCCGCATGGTGGAGATGCCGCCCAAGGACGGCTGGGTTGGCAAGAGCCTGCGTGAGCTTAACCTGCGCAAGAAGGAGAAGGTCAACGTCATCGCCATACGCCGCGGAGAGGAGATAGTCCCCCTGCCCGACCCCGACGCACCTCTGAGCAAAAACTGCAACCTTATCCTCATCGTTGACCGCAGCGACGTGGCTCGGCTTATTAAGTAAAAAAATGTAAAGACAGCAGAGGCAAAAAGGGAGGAATACCAATGGCAATCATCGCACCGTCGCTTCTGTCGGCGGATTTTACCAGACTGGCTGATGAAATGGATCGTATGCATCAGGCCAAGGCGGAAATACTGCATCTTGACGTAATGGACGGTCATTTTGTGCCCAACATCACCTTTGGCTACGCGCTGGTGGGGGCACTGCGCCCCATGACCGAGGGCATCACGCTGGACGTACACCTGATGATGACCCACCCCCTTGAGTACATCGAACGCTTTGTAAAGGCGGGTGCGGACATGATTACCGTGCACGTCGAGTGCGATGACGATATTCAGGCCTGCATAGACAGCATACATAAGCATGGCATCAAAGCCGGTCTGTCCATCAAGCCGGCAACTCCCGTGTCCGCACTGGAGCCGTATATCGGCGGCATCGAACACGTTCTGATAATGACCGTTGAGCCCGGCTTCGGTGGTCAGGGAATCATGTGGGACTGCGTGGAGAAGATTCCCGCTGTGCGCAAGGCTGCCACCGACCACGGCAGGGAGATAACCATTGCCGTAGACGGCGGCATCTGCGAGGAAAACTGCGCACAGGTTGCCCAGATCGGTGCGGACATACTGGTTGCGGGCAATGCCGTATTCGGCGCAAAGGACATGAAAGCGGCATACAAGCGGCTGTCTGCTCTGGTTAACTGACCGAGCGGCTAAGCCGCCGTGTATTCGGAGAGCAAACCTCGTTCATGGTCGGTGAGCGGTCTGCC
>SVPT01000086.1 GCA_015065695.1 Oscillospiraceae bacterium
GGGGCAGAACGTGTACGCCGCCGTACATGGTGTCCAGATCCCACGGACCGCCTGTTCCGATGTAGTCATTAAGCACCAGCGGGATATACTGGGTCAGCACACCGACCGTGTCAATACCCGAATTGACACAGTTGGACAGCGGGAAATCTATTATCCTATACTTCCCTCCGAAGGGGACAGCAGGCTTAGCAACGTTCTTGGTGAGCGTATACAGTCTGCTTCCCTGTCCGCCGGCGAGAAGCATGGCTATGCACTCTTTCTTGGGAAACATTTCCTTACCTCCTGATACATTATTTTTCTTTCGGTTTCATTGATTTTCCTAATGAGCAAAGGCACATTTTACGGCATTTTCATATATCTTCATGTCGCCGTCAGTGCCGCTTTGCTCCTGAAAACTACTCTGTCGGCGCATCGGTCTGGCTGACGGTATCACTGTTGCTGACACCCTCCACCGCAGACCATTCGCCCTCTACGTTGGAATTGACGTAGCTCTCATCATTGCCTCCGCAGCCTCCGCAGGTGCATGATATTGATATGAGAAGCAGCACCAGCACAGTCATAAGCAGCGCGCCTACAGCCGCGCCAACCCGAAGGTATTTCTTCTCCTGCTCGGCATCGGCGGGGCGCATCTGCCGTCCTGCCAGACGCATATCGCAGCTTTTACATTCCTTTGCATCATCTCTGTTGATGCTGCCACATCTTGGACAAACCATTTTACTTTCTCATTTCTATGTGTATTTTATAGGTTTATTACTTGGCTTTCCCGTCCTCTTCCCCTGCGGCAGCCTTTGGCTTTCTGCCGCGCTTGGGCTTCTCGGGAGCGGTTTCTTGCTCCCTGGAGGCTTTGGGCTCGGACTTTGCCTTGGCTTTTGCTCCGGCAGCGGCCTTGGGCTTTGCCTCGCCCTTAGGCTTTCTGGTACGCTTGGGCTTGACAAATTCAAAGTACAGCACCGACAGCGGGGGCAGTGTAAGCTCGATGGACTGTGCCAGTCCATGCATGGGGAATTCGGTATCGGCCTTAACGGTACCGTTGGTCACGCCCTGACCCCCGAAGCGAGTGTCATCGGTGGAGAATACCTCTGTATAGCTGCCCTCCTCGGGCACGCCTATGCGGTAGCCCTCACGCTTTACGGGGCAGAAGTTGCATACCACAACAAGCTCCTTGCCGCTCTTGTCGCGGCGGCGGAAGCTGATGATATTCTGTGTATAGTCATCGTTGGAAATCCACTCGAAGCCGCCCCAGTCGAAGTCAATCTCCCACAGAGCGGAATGCTCCAGATAGAAGTGGTTGAGGGCTCGGGTGTATTCCTTCATCTGACGGTGGGCATCATATTCTAGAAGCACCCAGTCAAGACCGCTCTGGTAATCCCACTCCTTGAACTGGGCAAATTCCTGACCCATGAACATCAGCTTTTTGCCCGGGTGTGCGGTGGTATACGCGAGGAAGGTGCGCAGACCGGCAAACTTCTGCTCATACTCGCCGGGCATCTTGCTCAGCAGCGAGCATTTGCCGTGTACAACCTCGTCGTGGGATATGGGAAGGACGAAATTCTCCGAAAATGCGTAGAAGAAGGAGAAGGTCAGGCTGTCGTGGCTGCCCGAGCGGAAGAGGGGGTCAAGGGAGCAGTAACGGAGCATATCGTTCATCCAGCCCATGTTCCATTTATAATTGAAGCCCAGACCACCCAGATATACCGGCTTGGAAACCATCGGCCACGCAGTCGATTCCTCGGCTATCATAAGTGCATTGGGGAAATGCTCAAAGACCGCCTCATTGACCTTGCGGAGGAATGCTACAGCCTCAAGATTCTCGTTGCCGCCGTTGGAATTGGGAAGCCATTCCCCGTCCCTGCGGTTGTAATCGAGATAGAGCATGGAGGCAACCGCGTCCACACGCAGACCATCTATATGGTATACGTCCAGCCAGAAAAGCGCGCTGGAAACAAGGAAACTCTGCACCTCCGGTCTGCCGTAGTCAAACACCTGAGTGCCCCACTCCTTATGCTCGCCCTTTCGGGGGTCGGCATACTCATAGCAGGGGGTGCCGTCGAATTTATACAGACCGTGGGCGTCCTTGGGGAAGTGGGCGGGTACCCAGTCCATTATAACGCCTATGCCATTCTGGTGCATACGGTCGACAAAGCGCATGAAATCGGCGGGAGTGCCGTAGCGGGAGGTGGGGGCAAAGTAGCCTGTCACCTGATAGCCCCAGGAGCCGTCGTAGGGATATTCGGTCAGGGGCATAAGCTCCACATGGGTATATCCCATATCCTTGATGTACGGTACCAGCTCATCAGCCATCTTGTCGTAGCTGTATGGATTTCCATCGGGATAGGTGCGCCACGAGCCTAAATGCATCTCGTATATATTCATCGGGCGGGAGTAGTGGTCTCCCGCATCGGGACGGCTGCGCCATGCATCATCCTGCCACTGATAGCCCGACAGCTCATAGAAGCGGGAGGCATTGCCCGGGCGGGTCTCGTAGTGGTAGGCATAGGGGTCACTCTTTACCGTTACAGTGTGGTCGGGAGCTTCCACGCGGAATTTGTAGAGGGTGTATTCCTCTATCCCCTCCGCGATGCACTCCCACACGCCGCTGCCTTCCACGCGGTACATGGGGTACTGCTGTGCGTTCCAGCCGTTAAAATCTCCCACAAGTGCCACCGAAAGCGCGGCGGGCGCCCATGTGCGGAAAACAACGCGACCATCCGGAAGCCTATGAGCGCCAAGGTACTCATAGGCACGGTAGTTGGTCCCCTGCGCGAAGAGATACAGCGGAACATTTCCGCTATTTTTCTGGGACATAATTTGTTCAACTCCAATATATTTTACCGGTACAGACACCTATAAATTTCTGCACACAATTATTATATACAAATCAATAATTAATTGCAAGACGTATTTGTCAATTTTCTTAAAACCAACATTAATTGTTTTGAATTTATTTGTACATTACTGATATAGTTACCTTGAATCGTTACACATTATCCTTTTTTGTATGTGTAGCCAACGACTTTTCGTGCCACGGCCTGTTTAAGCGTGCGGAAAGCCGCTTATTCCAGCACTTTTGCGAATATCAACAATAATCGCTCCAAATAGCCCCGCAAATTCTTCCAGATATATTAATTGTTATCATTGAATACAGCCCGATTGTGTTGTATAATAAAATGGATTTTGACACACAGCAAATGAGAGGAGTAATGCAAATGTTCAATGGTCTGCTTATGAGAATCCTTACAGCGCTTTCCACTCTGGGAGTTTCTTCCTCCAATGTCTCCGGCAGCGATACCTCCGCTGCAGATGTTGCAGAGGTTGTATCCCAGACCGACCTTTCCCCCTATGCAAAGCTGTTTGAGGACAAAACCATGCTTATCACCGTTGTTACCGCAACCGGTATACTGGTGGTCTTCTTTGCACTTATTATCCTTATTATTGTCTTCGCACTCTTCGGCGCTATCTTTGGCGAAAAGAAAAAGAAGCCCGCCAAAACCTCTGCCCAGAGCAAGCAGGCTCCTGCCGCTGCCCCCAGCGTTGGTGTTGCCAGCGCTGCCGCCGCAGCCCCCGCAGTTCAGGCAGGCATCAGCAACGAAGTGGTAGCCGCTATTGCCGCAGCAGTGGCCTGCATGGACGGCGGCAGTGACCTCGTCGTGCGCAGTGTGCGCCGCGCAGCACAGCCTCAGGGTCGTCCTGCATGGAGCAATGCCGGTATAATCGAGAACACCCGTCCTTTCTGAGCACTGCGCTCCTGATACTTTAGAGAAAAGAGGTAAAGCGATATGGAAATGTTGCGTATTATCTGGGATACCATACTGAATCTTGCAAATGAATCGGGTTTTGCCGGTTTCTTCACCCCCGGCGGCTGGCGCGACGGTGTTATGATTCTCGTTGCCTGCTTCCTGCTCTATCTTGCCATCGGACGCAAGTTTGAGCCCTTGCTGCTTCTCCCCATCGCATTTGGTATGCTTCTTGCCAACCTGCCCTTCGCAGGACTCAACGCGGTACCTTCCACCGAACTGATACCAATAGCCGAAGCGACGGCCACAGAGATAGCCAAATACGGCACGGTGGTGGCCGCCAACGGAGAGGAATTTGTACAGGTAGCCCACAGCGGCGGTCTCTTCTACTACCTGTACCTCGGCGTTAAGCTGGGCATCTATCCTCCCCTCATCTTCCTCGGCGTTGGCGCAATGACCGACTTCGGTCCCCTGATTGCAAACCCCAAGAGCTTCCTGCTGGGTGCTGCCGCTCAGATCGGTATTTTCATCACCTTCATCGGTGCTATTCTGCTCGGCTTCCCCGCAAATGTTGCCGGTTCCATCGCCATCATCGGCGGTGCAGACGGTCCTACCGCCATCTACGTTACCTCCAAGCTGGCTCCCGAGTACCTCGGTCCCATCGCTGTTGCCGCTTATTCCTACATGGCTCTTGTTCCCATCATTCAGCCCTTCTTCATGAAGGCTCTGACCACCCCCAAGGAAAGACGCGTTGTCATGGAGCAGTCCCGCAACGTCACCAAGACTGAGAAGATCATCTTCCCCATTGCTGTTACCATCGTTGTTTCCCTGCTGCTGCCCTCCGCTGCTCCCCTGGTCGGTATGCTGATGCTGGGTAACCTCTTCCGTGAGAGCGGCGTTGTTGCCCGTGCTTCCAACACCGCACAGAACGAGCTTATGAACATCGTCACCATCTTCCTCGGTACCACCGTTGGTGCTACCGCAAAGGGTGAGGTTTTCCTGCAGGTTGATACCCTGCTGATTATCGGCCTCGGCCTCTTCGCATTCTGCATGGGTACTGCTGCCGGCGTTCTCTTCGGCAAGGTCATGTACCTCTTCTCCGGCGGCAAGGTCAACCCCCTCATCGGTTCCGCCGGCGTTTCCGCCGTTCCTATGGCAGCCCGTGTTTCCCAGAAGGTTGGTCAGGAGTACAACCCCGCCAACTTCCTGCTCATGCACGCCATGGGCCCCAACGTGGCAGGTGTTATCGGCTCCGCTGTTGCAGCCGGTGTTCTCATCTCCATCCTTGGCTGACGGAATAAACAGACAATTTGCATAACTACCGGACTGCATCGCCCATGCGGGTGTTGCAGTCCGGTTTGTTTTGTACTATAATACTTCCATGATGCAATCCAATTTCTGCCGCAAAGGAGCGTATAAGCTTGGAAAAGGAATATTTCGTACACGAAAGCAGCTATATTGACGAGAATGTCACCATCGGTGCGGGCACACGGATATGGCACTTCTGCCACATACAGAGCGGTGCAGTCATCGGTGAGGGCTGCTTGCTGGGGCAGAATGTCAACATCTCCAACAACGTGCGCATCGGGCGCGGCGTTAAGATTCAGAACAACGTGGCGGTATACGAGGGCGTTGAACTGGGCGATTATGTATTCTGCGGTCCCTCCTGCGTCTTTACCAACGACCTGACCCCCCGCGCAAAATACCCCAAGGGTCGTGCCGCCTACAAGCCCACTCCTGTGCAGGAGGGCGCAAGCATCGGCGCAAACGCCACCATTGTGTGCGGTCACACCATCGGGCGGTGGGCACTTATCGGTGCGGGTGCGGTGGTTGCCTCCGACGTGCCCGACCACGCGCTGATGCTGGGTGTCCCCGCAAGGCAGGTGGGCTGGGTATGCGAATGCGGCAGCCGACTGGGCGAAAGTCTGCACTGCGAAGGCTGCGGCAGGGCTTACCGTGTGGGCGAGAATGGACTGGTGGAGATTTCCGCAGAGTAACCATATTATGCATTAATAATGACAACGGCTTCCCTGTGCTTTCGGGCGCGGAGAAGCCGTTTTTTAATTAATTATGAATCTTGGGTAAAACACTTGACAAATTTCTCCGTAAACGATAATATATAGATACTCGATATATAGAGCATCTATATATTATCAAAAGAAAGAAAGGAAGGTAGGAATATGGCAATTGACAGAAGCCTGATTTCCGGCAGCACAGCCATGCTGCTGCTTAAGCTGCTGGAGAAGAGGGATATGTACGGCTATGAAATGATTGAAGAACTGGCGCGGCTTTCCGACAACACCTTTGCGCTGAAAGCGGGCACGCTCTATCCGTTGCTGCACACGCTGGAGCAGAAGGGGCACGTTTCCGCCTACGACAAGCCGGAGGGTGGGCGCGCCCGCCGCTTTTATCACCTGACCGACAGCGGACAGCGTGAGCTGGCTTGCCGTCAGGAGGAATGGAGTCAGTTTTCCGGCGCTGTGGAAATGGTACTTAATGGAGGTGAGCTTTGTGTCTGTCAATGAAAAGAACGGTGCTGCAAGGCAATATCTGAACACTGTGTGCGCACAGCTTCGCTGGAAGCGTGCGCGCGAGATAGTGGAATATGAACTGGAAGGGCATCTGCTTGACCAGCAGCAGGCGTATATCTCGGAAGGCATGGAGCCATCTGCCGCAGAAGCGGAGGCTGTGCGGCAGATGGGTGACCCTGTTGAGGTAGGCGCACAGCTCGATGCGGTACACCGCCCTGCGCCGCCATGGGCAATGTTCGGCATATTTGCCGCACTGCTGCTGTCGGGACTGCTGATGCGGGTATTGGTCACCGAGGTGGGTCAGCGCAGCCTCTTCAACCAGCTTTTCCTGCTGTTTATCGGCGCGGCGGCGATGCTCGGTGTTTACTTTGCCGATTTCTCCATACTTGGGAAATATCCGCGGCACATTGCCGGTACTCTGGTCGGGGCACAGCTTTTATCGCTGATACTCTTTTCCCGCCCGGACGGCAACCCCTCGGTTACGCAATATCTGCTGATGCTCTCCCCTGTCGCCCTTGCGGGTCTTATCTTCAACGCACGCAACAGCGGCAGAAAAGGTGCGCTGTGGTGCTGCGGGGCGTTTGCCGCCTATTCGCTGCTTGCTGTTGCGGACGGCTTCTGGAGCGGCATCATCGCCGTCATGCTTCCCTGCCTGCTGCTGATGGTGTATGGCAGCCGCAGGGGTTATTTCGGGCGGCACCGCCTGCTCACCCTTGTGCTTGGCTGCGGTGCGACCGTTTTCTCTCTGGTGCTGACACTGCTGCTGTGCGTCAGCCCGACCAAGTCGAATATCCTAGCCAGAATACTCGACCCCATGAGCGACCCGCAGGGCTTTGGCTGGCTGCCGCTGCGCGTTCGTGAGCTGCTTGACGGAGCGCAGTTTATCGGACTTGCGGAGGGTGCGCAGCAGGTGTGCAACATTCCGAAGAATGACTATATCCTGACATGGACGATACACCGCACCGGCTGGCTGTCGCTTGTGGTGATACTGGTGCTTTTCTGCGCCCTGCTTGGCGCGGGAATCATATTCTGCCGCCGTCAGCGCAGTGTGCTTGGCGGGCTGGCAAGCAGGGCTGTGCTTCCAGTGCTGGCACTGCAGACCGTTTTCTACATCGCCGCCAATCTGGGGCTTGGCTTTATGACACTGGTGCCCTACACCCTCCCCTTCTTCTCGGGGTCGGCACTGTCAATGGTATTCAACTCGGCGCTGGTTGGGCTGATGCTCTCTGCCCTGCGCAGTGATTCGGTCATACGCGACAGCTACACCGAGGTTGCTGCCGCATAATTTCCCCACCATACAACAAAGGGACAACCGCAACTTTTTCTGCTGCGGTTGTCCCTCTTTGTTTTTTCGATTGTTTGCTCAATACTCAAAATAGCTGGCGGGCAGCTCGGTGCAGCCGCCTATGCTCTTGCTGCGGCTGAGCAGCACATTGAGCATCTTGCGTGCCTCCTCGCCATGGAGCGTGACCGGCTGGAAGTTGTTGCTCAGCGTGCCGGTGCCTGTGGCATGGCAGGGGATAACACTCCACTGCTTCATCGCAATATCGCCATTTTCGTCCGCGGCAAAGGAAGCACGGAGGATAAAGGTCTCCTTTTCGTTAAGCTGATGGGTGCCGCCAAAGGAGAAGTTGCCCAGACCGTATGCGATGACCTTATCCTTGTACAGCTCTATGGACTGTATGATGTGGGCGTGGTGGCTGACTATCATGTCCGCTCCTGCATCTATCAGGCTGTGGGCTGCCTCTATCTGCCCCTTATCGGGCACCTTTATGTATTCGCCGCCCCAGTGCAGATTGACTATCACCACGTTGTCGGGCTTTTTGTACTTCTCCACCTGCTCCAGCATCTGGCTTACCTGCTCCTTGTACTCGGTGGGGAATTTCCAGTGACCCGCACTGACCAGCACCACCTCTATGCCGTTTACCTTCTGTACGACAGGGGTATCGGTGTGCAGCACTGCGATGCCCTCATCGGAGAGCCGCTCTGCCGTCTGCTCAAAGCCCTTCTTCTTGTAGTCGAGGGTGTGGTTATTGGCGAGGTTTGCCACCTCCACCGATGAGCCTGAGAGGATTCTGACATACTCGGGCTCGCCGCGCAGGTGGTATTTCTTGTCCGCTTCGGGACTGCCTTTATCCGCAAGCGTTGCCTCGTAGTTGATGACGGTGATGTCGTCGGCGGCAAAGATGTGCTTTACCTTGTCAAAAGGATAAGTCACACTGCCCGACTTCTTATACACCGCAGGGAAACGCCGCTTGTCATCATACTCGTTGTTGTAGCCAAAGGTGCAGTCACCGGTGAAGGTGAGCGTGACGCTGTCGTCGGTCATCTGCCCCCTCATGCGTATAGCCTCTGCCGCGGTGCGCAGGTCGGCAGCTTTCAGCCCCAGAGCATCTTCCAGCTCAGCGAAGTCGCACTGCTCGCCGCCATCGGCACAGTCGAGCAGTCTGCCAAGGGCATCGGCGGCGGCTTGCGCCTCCTTCTGCCCGCAGCTTTCCATACGCTGCTGCTGCGTCCTTACCTTGTCTGCCGCACCCGCATCGGTAAGCGACACCACCATATGCTCTAGCGCGGCCGCGGCAATCTGCGTAAAGTCACCCGTGACCGACAGCTTTGCTCTGCATATTATCCCGCTGAGCTGGTCCTGCACGACCAGTGTGACCTGTCCCTCGCGGTAGGCGGTTAGTATTCCATTCTCCACAGCCGCGATGCTTTCATCGGAGCTGTGCCAGACCGGCTGACATTCCGCATCGGCAGGGGTGGTTTTTACGGCGCACTCCACCTGCTCTCCCACAAACAGCTCTGCGGGTATTCCCTCGAGGTATATGCTCTGCAGTGCGGCTTTCTCCTGCCCAAACAAGCTGCTAATACTGTCCCTCAGCACATACACGTTAAGCATCAGCAGAACCACCGCCAGAAAAAGCATTGCGGGTCGCAGCCATGCGGGCGGCTTCTTTTGCGTGTTCTTTTCTTTTTGCACAGCACTCTGAATCGGCTGTTTCTTCACCTCAGCGGCTCTGTACGATGAAGCAGGTCGGCTTACGGCGGCTTTTCCCGTGCCGCTGTATGCCTGATGTCTTTCCCTGTTGTTCATTTACTGTACTCCCAAAACTGAATTATAGCAGTAATCGGCTATATCTCCACAGACGCTGTATATACCCTTTACGTCCCTGCGCTCGTGGTTCATGCCTGTGGCGATGACAACCAGTCCGTCCTTTTTCTGCTCATCGTAGCAGGCGAAGGAAAGCACGCCCTGCGCGTTTCCTGTGTGGTAGAAGAGGGTGCGCCCGCCGTACATATCGGTCTGGCGGCGGAGGATACTGCACTGGTCAAAGCCATCAAGATTAAGCTGCGTCTGCTCCATTTCCTCCACAGAAAGGGGCGAAATGTAATACTCTCCGTTATATTCGCCATCGTTAATAAGTATTGTAATGAGCGAAGCCATATCCTTTGCGCTGATGGTAAGTGCGCCGAAGTAGGGTGCGTAACTGTTGCCGGGCGTTGTTGGATATACGCGGGCAAGCTGAGCATCTACATTACGGTAAAGGCTGCTGCCGACATACAGATTGGCAATCTTATCCTGCGCCTCAATATCCTTCGCGTGGTAGGCAGCGTCTATACCCATTCGGTCGAGGAAGTATTGCCCGGAGAAATCCAGCAGGGTCATGTCAAGTGCCTTTTCGGTAACCGCACCAATGACCCCTGAGCCAAAGTTGTTGTAGCACCATGCGCTCTCTGAGCCCGGGGCACTGTTTGAGTAGGTGCTATTCGATAAGAGGCTCTGCTTGATCGAGTTATCGTAGCCGATGTTGTACATGGACGATGTATGGGTCATCAGGTGATTGAGGGTTATGGGGGTGTCCTCGTATCTTGGGTTCCTCACACGGTAGCCCAGTATATCGCCTATGTCATCTTCCATGGTAAGCGCACCGAGGTCACGGGCGGCAAAGGCATTCATGGCGGTAAACACCTTGGATATTGAAGCAATGCGAATCTTTGTGTCGGCGGTCATGGGTATACTGCGCTCTATGCTGGCAAGACCGTATTCGTGGGTACGGGTAACTTTGCCGTTTTCGATAAGCGCAAGCGTCAGTCCGACCGCGTTGTTTTCCTCGGCAATGGCGTCCACACGGGCACTGTGCTCCACGCTCAGCGGCTGTGGCGGGACAATCTGCTCCGGCTCATGCGCCATATACAGCTCCCCCACAGGAGTGAAAGATGAATACCGTGCCCAGCCGGCAGATGTCATGCTGCGGACATACACCCAGTCATTTTCTCTGGCGGTGACGGCGCAAAGGCTGTCCGCAGACACCTTGCCTACCCTGTCGCCGGCTTCATCGGCGCGGTCATACAGCCTTGTATCCTCTGCCGCCCGCACCGACTGCCAGCCTTTCCAGCTTGTGCTTTCCGCACTGCTGTCGGAGGTTATCTGCCCTTTCTGTGAATTATCAGCAAAGGGTGTATTTGCCGGCAAATCGCCGGTTGGGTTTTCTTCCATATCTCTAAGCCTAAAAACCAGACCAATATTTGTCGCCAGCAGAAGCACGCACAGCAGAAGCGGCAAATGCCGCCTTAACCATTTTCGATTCATGGCAGTTCCCTTTCCTATATTTGCTGCGGCGAATAACCACGCAAATACACAGATATACCAGTAATAATACTACACATATACTGTTTAGTCAACCGAGCACACTGTGATTTCTGCTCTTCCTTTCCCTGCCCCAAAAAACAGGGGCAGCACCCTGTGCTGCCCCGTTTTTTGCTCTTTGATTACTCCACATTGGTGGGCATACGCATGACAACGCGGGTGCCCTTGCCGGGATTGGATTCTGCGAATACATCGCCGCCCATCTTGTTGAGGACGCTGCGTGCGATGAACAGACCCATACCTGTGCGGCGGCCTGCCGCGTTGGGGGAATCATCACCCATGTAGCCTGCCACGAATACATAGGGCATCTCTTCGGCGGATATGCCCTTGCCGCTGTCGTCAATGATGAGGTCAACATACTCGCCCGACTTCTTGGCGGTGATGGCAATTTTGCCGCCCTCTGCGGTAAATTCCACAGAGTTGAAGATTATCTGGGTCAGTGCAAAGATAAACCAGCGGCGGTCGGTGCGGACGGTGAGGTCCAGACCCTTCCACAGCAATCCCAGCTTCTTCTCGATGAGGAAGGGGGAGAAACGCTTCAGGCACTCCATGACCATGGACTTGAAGTCGTATTCCTTGACGTCCAGCATACTGTCGATATACTCAAGATG
>SVPT01000087.1 GCA_015065695.1 Oscillospiraceae bacterium
GCGACCGCTCGGTGTACGAGGAAACGCTGGAGATATTCCGTCCGCTGATGGACATGGAGGACGAGCTGGAGGCTATCCACGACGAGGTGGAGCGCAGCGGCGGCGACCGAAAGCTCATTGAGCGGCAGCAGGAGCTGACCGAACGCTTCAACGATGGGGGAGGTCTGACCTACCGTGCCCGCACACGCTCTGCGCTGACCGGTCTGGGCTTTACCGCCGAGCAGCAGGCGCAGAGGGTTTCCACCCTCAGTGGCGGACAGCGCTCCAAGGTGCAGCTTTGCAAGCTGCTGCTTTCGGGCGCAAATCTGCTGCTGCTGGACGAGCCGACCAACCATCTGGACATTCAGGCGACCGAGTGGCTGGAGGAGTTCCTTACCTCCTACAACGGCGCGTATATCGTCGTTTCCCATGACCGCTACTTCCTCGACAAGGTGACCAATACCACCATGGAGCTGGAAAACTGCCGCCTGAGAACCTACAACGGCTCCTACAGCGTCTACATGAAAGCCAAGATGGAGGACAGGGAGTTTGCCCAGCGGCATTACGAAAACACCCAGAGGGAGATCAAGCGCATCGAGGGCATCATAGAGCAGCAAAAGCGGTGGAATCAGGAGCGCAACTACGTCACCATCGCCAGCAAGCAAAAGCAGATAGACCGCCTGAAGGCTACCCTTGTCAAGGTGGAGAGCCTGCCCAAGGAGCTGCATTTCAGCTTCCCCTCAAAGGAAATCACCGCCAACGAGGTGCTTGTCACCGACCGCCTTGCCTTCAGTTACGGCACAAAGCGCATATTCTCCGAGGTCAGCCTGCGTGTAATGAAACAGGAGCGCATATTCCTCATCGGCTCCAACGGCTGCGGCAAGAGTACCCTGTTCAAGGTGCTGGCATCAAAGATGGCGGGCACTGCGGGCAGCTTCAACATGGGCAACGGCGTGGAGTGCGGTTACTTCGACCAGACACTCAGCGGGCTGCACCCCGAAAAGCAGGTCATCGACGAGGTGTGGGACAGATACCCCCGAATGACCGAGACCGAGGTGCGCAGCGCACTGGCAATATTCCTCTTTTTCGGTGACGCAGTGTTCAAGAAGGTGGGGACGCTCAGCGGCGGTGAGAAGGCAAAGCTGGCACTGCTGTGCCTGATGCTCTCTAAAGCCAATCTGCTGCTGCTGGACGAGCCGACCAACCATCTGGACATCAAATCCCGCGAGGCACTGGAGCAGGCTCTTATGGAATACGAGGGCACGTTGTTCATCGTTTCCCACGACCGCTACTTCATCAACCTGCTTGCCGACCGCATTTACTACATGGACGAGGGCGGCATCACCGAGTACATCGGCGACTACGATTACTTTGAAGAGCACAGACCGGTCAAGGCTGCTGCGGTAAAGCAGAAAGCCGACCGCCCCAACGAATACAAGCAGCGCAAGGAGCGGGAATCTGCCGCACGCAAGCGCAAGACCCAGATAGAGCGTACCGAGCGGCGTATCGAGGAGATAGCCGACGAGCAGGGGCAGCTTACCGAGCAGCTTTCTCTGCCGGAGACCGCCGCCGACTATCAGCGTGTGCTGGAGCTTACGGCGCAGATGGACGAGCTGACCGCCGAGGAAAACCGCCTGTACGAGCTGCTTGAAAGGCTGTACGCGGAAGAGGAAGAGTACAGGCAGGAAGGTTAACTGAGAATGAAATTTATGATAACAACGCTGGGGTGCAAGGTCAATCAGCACGAATCCCAGCTTATGCGCGAGCAGCTTATCCGTCAGGGTATGCTCCCCGCAGAGGAGGGGCAGCAGCCCGATGTGTACATCGTCAATAGCTGCACCGTCACCGCTACCGCCGACCAGAAGACACGCCAGCTTATCCACCGCGCCCGCCGCCAGTATCCCGAGGCGGTGGTGTGCCTGACCGGCTGTATGCCGCAGGCATTCCCGGAGAAGGCACAGGAGCTGTCGGAGGTGGACGTGCTGCTGGGCAACTCTAACCGTGAGGTGCTGCACGACAGCATCATGCAGTACATAAGCAGCGGCGAGCAGGTGGTGTGCATACAGCCCCACGACAGCCGCTCCGGTCTGCATGGCGGCATCGCCTGCTTTGAGGAGCGCACAAGAGCCTGCATCAAGATTGAGGACGGCTGCAACCGCTTCTGCGCCTACTGCATCATTCCCTACGCACGCGGCAGGGTGCGCAGCCGACCGCTGGAGGACATTCGGCAGGAGGCAGAGCTGCTTTCCAAGCAGTGCGCCGAGCTGGTGCTGGTGGGCATAAACCTCTCCGCCTACGGTCAGGACTGTGGCATGACGCTGGCTGACGCGGTGCGCGAGGTTGCCGCCGTTGAGGGGGTAAAGCGTATACGTCTGGGCTCGCTGGAGCCTGACCTGCTGACGCCCGAGCTGCTGGATTATCTCGCCGCAGAGCCGAAATTCTGCCCGCAGTTTCATATGTCGGTGCAGAGCGGCTGTGATGCCACGCTGCAGCGCATGGGTCGCCGCTACGACACAGCACAGTACCTCGCCCTTGCAGAGAGTATTCGGGAGCGTTTCCCCAATGCATCCATCACCACCGACATCATGGTGGGCTTCCCCGGCGAGACCGACGAGGAGTTTGAGCAGACACTGGACTTTGTGCGCAGGGCAGGCTTTGCCCGTGCCCACTGCTTCATCTACTCCCGCCGCCCGGGCACAAGGGCTGCGGAGTTTCCCGCGCAGGTGCAGCCCGATACCGCCAAGGCGCGGTCGGCACGGCTCATTGCCGCCACAAACTACACCGCCTCGCAGTTTATGCGCTCGCAGATTGGCACAAGGGCTGCTGTGCTTGTGGAGCGTGTCTCCGAGGACGGTGTGGCAGAGGGCTACACCGAAAACTACACGCAGGTGCGTATCAGCAATGCAGTGCAGGATTTGACAGGCACTATCGTCGAGGTGACCATTACCGCAGCGGACGGAGATGTGTGCACCGCTGAGTTGACATAAATCATATTGACGAGCAGAAAAAACAGGTCGGGGTGTTTCCTCGACCTGCTTTCTTTTGCGTGATATATTGTGAATTGCTCACTGACCGACCAGCATTTCCCCAAGCATTTCCGGAGTGTACTGCGCACCGCCTGAAATACCCGCACGGGGCGTTGCCATCATACCGATGCCCGACAGCTCATAGAATGCGCCGCAGAATTCCAGCAGGTCGTAGGCGGGGGTGTAGATGCCCTCCAGCGCAGGGGGCAGGGTGGGGGCAAAGCTGCCCACCCACAGTCCGCCAAAGCCCACAGGTCTGTCAGGGGAAAGGCAGAGGGTTACGCCCTCCTGCGAGATGGCGGCAGCACCGCCTGAGGGGGCAAGCACCATGGGGCAGCCGCCCGCACTCAGGTCGCGGGTCAGGACGATGGGCATACCGCTGCGGCGGCTTAATTCCTCGGTCAGGTCGGACAGTGTTTCCGGTCGGCGGGTGATGATGCGCAATTCGCCCACCAGCGGCACCAGATGGGGCAGCAGCAGTGCTATCTCCGATTCCCTGCCGTACATCGCAAGCCGCCGCTGAGCGGGCGGCAGGGGGCTGCTGATGAGGATATTCAGTGCCAGCCGCTCAAACATACGCCTGATGTACCGCGTAGGCGTAAAGCGGCGCAGACCGCTTTCTGCGGGACATTCGATGTCGGCGGGCATCAGCAGGCGGCAGGAGGGCTCAAGGCTGTGTGCGGCTACCATGCGCCAGTCAATTCCCCGTGCGTGCTGCTCGCAGCAGACGCGCATATAGGGTTGTCCTGCGCACCATTCAAGAAAGCCCTTTACAGGTGGGCGAAACCATCTGCGCCACAGTGCGGCAGGTGCTTTGCGGCGGGGCGGCTCATGTATGTCCAGCAATGAAAGCATATCGTTCACCTCGTGATATTGCAGTGTTTTATGAGGATAGATATGCTCCGCGGCGGCAGGATATGCATAATATAGCACGTTCAGGAAACGATATAAATGTATTACCGCAGGAAAGGACGAGGCAAATGGACGATATTATCATAAGAGAAAAGAAAGCTGCGCAGAGAGTGCCGCTCAACTGTGTTGTGCGCACAGCGGCAGGGGAACGGCGCATGAGGGTACTGAAAGTAAAGGCAGGGCAGTGCTGCCCGCTGTGCGGCGCAAGGAAGAGCGACAAGGTGAAATAGGCGGGGGAAACAAAACGACCCCGGTACCGCAAAGGTGCCGAGGTCGTACATATTATGGGGCTATATTATCTCTTTACGCCGATGTGCTGCTCTGCGTTGCGCATAAGGTTGAGCAGAGAGGATGCGAAGAGGGGATAGGCGCGCTTGAGTGTCTCGTCACTCAGCTCGGGTGCAACGGAGCTGTCAAGACCCACCATATCCTCGATGTTCTTGCCGGCGGCAAGCGCGGCTATGCGGGACTCGGTAATCTCAAGGGCGGCGGTGGTCATGCCGCGTGCCAGGTCATCGGGCACCGAGAAGAAGCTGCGGGAATTTTTGGGATTGGAGAGGTAGACCAGACGGAATACCTTGTACACTGCTATCATTATGTATGCGGAAGCCTCGGAGGTAAGGTCGCGGCAGTCGCATTTCTGCAGCAGGTCGAAGAGGATATTCAGCGTGTTTGCAATGAGCTTTTTGTTAAGCACAGGCACCGCAGAGCCGCGGGAACGCTTGTCCGCGTTGTTGGTGTCCGGCTCGGGAATATCATCTACTGTAATCTGTGCGCCATTGCGGTCAGCGGTCCTGCCGAGGAGATAATCGCAGGAAACACCGTAGAGGTCGGCTGCCTTGCAGAGGAAGTCCAGACCGCATTCACGCCGTCCATGCTCATAGTGGGAGAGAAGAGCCTGAGAAACATCGAGCAATTCGGCGGCTTCCTTCTGGGTAAGCTTGCGTTCGGTGCGAAGAAGTGTTATAATGCGAGGAAAGCTGTCGCTCATATGGCTCACCTCCCTTCGTGATTTTACATATGAAGCTGTATGGCTTTACACGCAGCGAAAATGTCGTGCCCTAAGATAATAACATAAACGCTGAGTAATTTCAATACAAGAAGTTATAAAAAGTCAAAATGAGGGATATTCATGAAAAGTTACCAAATTCATCTGATAAGACATGGCATAACTGACGGAAACCTTGCGGGGCAGTACATAGGCAGCACCGACCTGTCGCTGTGTCAGGCGGGAAAGGACGAGCTGCGCGCACTGACAGACAGATTTGAATATCCCGCCGCAGAGGCATACTTCGTCAGCCCCATGAAGCGGTGCGTGGAAACGCTGGATATTATCTATCCCGAGGCAAAGGGCATTGCCATCGACGGTCTGCGGGAGTGTGACTTCGGCGCGTTTGAGGGAATGACCGCAGCGGAGCTGCAGCAGTCCAAGTCCTTTGCCGAATGGATGGCGGCAGATGCCGACACCGCGCCCCCCAACGGAGAATCGGGCAGGCACTTTTCCGAGCGTGTGTGCAATACCTTTGAGCTGGTGGTCAACGGCCTGATGAAGACGGGCGTGACCTCCAGCGTCATCGTCACCCACGGCGGCGTTATCTCCATGCTGATGGCGATATACGGACTGCCCAAGGCAAGCCCCACCGAATGGGCGACCGAGCCGGGACACGGCTACTCGGTGCGCATACACCCGCAGCTCTGGATGTCGGGCAAGGTGGTTGAGGTATACGAGCGCATACCCGGGCGCAAAAAGCGCAGGATAGATGACGATGAATAAGCCTGCTGATATGCAATGCAAAAGAAAAACAGGCCGCAGGGTGGCGGGCAGATTCGCCGCCGCTTTGCGGCTTGCGTTATTGTGCGCAGTCAGGCACACGGGGAAGAAGCGGTGCTTTTTGTGCCATCTGACAAAACAGCCTCCCGCACACCCATTATAATGTATATGGGCGCTGTCAGACCCGTCAGTGGTTGTGGAATGTGCATAAAATAGGCGGTAAAAAATGCCCCAGCAAAAAAAGTTAAAGAAAATCGAAAAAAAAGAAAAAAACTGCTTGACATAGCGAGGGTGATGTGCTATTATATTCAAGCGCCAAGGGAAAGCGCAAAAAACATGGCTCAGTAGTTCAGTTGGTTAGAACGCCAGCCTGTCACGCTGGAGGTCGACGGTTCGAGCCCGTTCTGAGTCGCCATTCGCTGTTATAGCTCAGTCGGTAGAGCGCATCCTTGGTAAGGATGAGGTCCCCGGTTCAAATCCGGGTAACAGCTCCACAAGCCCCTGAAACTTCGGTTTCGGGGGCTTTTTCGTTGGGTTTGGATTAGATTTCATAGAAATATCAGACCGCATCCTTTTTGCACGATTTTGGTGAAAGGATGCGGTCTTGTTTGAAGCAAAAAATAACATTTCGTGAACAGTTTGAATCATCTTTTGAAGAGGTCTATACATCTTTTATCATCTCTCAAACATCTAAAGGCGTTTCGCAGGCAACTATTAAGAATTATCACTCACATCTTAAAGGAATTTCACGGCATCTCGACATTTCGGCTCCATTTGATTCTCTGACCAAGAGAGATCTTGAAGCAATGGTTGTGTCAATGCGAGCGGCTGGACTTGCGCACAACTCAATCGCAACCTATGTAAGGGTAATCAACACCTTTCTTCACTGGTGCCACAGGGAAGGTCTGAGCGATCTGACAGCTCCTAACATAAGGGAGAAGGAAACGGTAAAAGAAACATACACAGACGCAGAGCTGATGATATTACTCAAGAAGCCTGATAGAAAGTGTGATTTCTGCGAATACCGTAATTGGGTGATAGTCAATTTTCTGATGAACTCTGGCTGTCGAGCGGCTACTGTGCGCAATATCCAGAACAGAGATGTTGATTTGGATAACCGACAGGTAATCTATCGACACAGCAAAAACGGCAAGGTTCAGGTCAGCCCGCTGTGTACGCAGATGGTATCAATCCTGCGTGATTACATGAAGATCAGGCAAGGCAAGCCGGAAGATTATCTCTTTTGTAATCAATACGGCGATATGCTGACCGAAAACGCTTTGCGGCTGGCGATAGTTCACTACAACAAGTCAAGAGGGGTTCAGAAAACTAGCCTCCACCTGTTTCGTCATACTTTCGCAAGGAAGTATCTTATCGACTGCGGAGGCAACGCATTCAGCTTACAGCGGTTGCTTGGTCATTCCACTCTCGCAATGTCAAAACACTACTGTAATATCTACGATGCTGATATAGCAAAGGATTACGACGCTTTTTCGCCGCTCGCCCAGATGAACCAGCCAAAAGACAGAATACGAAAATAGTGTGTAAATGCGGAAAGGGGAAGGCAGAAAATGCCTTCCCCCTTATAACTTAATCATCTTTATACATATCTGCTGCTCTTGCGAGAAAATCCTTCATCTTTTCTACTACCGGTTCAGGCGACAGAATCTTTGCTCTGCGTCCAAAAGTAGCAATCCACGCAAAGAAAGGCGGACTGATCTCAACGGGTGCGGAGATAGTGAAGTGTTCCTCATCCGCTCGCATCATAGTAATACCTTTACCGAACTTATCAATCACAGCGTCCGCAAGCTCGTTTCTGAACCTCATGCGGACGGTGTATTCCTTACCGCTGAACATATCAAAAACCTTTGCCTTCTGACGCAGTATATCTTTTTGACTGTACGCCTCTTTCCCCTCTCTCTTTTGGGCGAGCGGCATACTTATGCGTTCCATACGGTCAACACGGAAGTATCTGAATTTGTTTTTCTCGCTGTCATAGGCGTAAAGATAATAATTGCCGTTATCCCATAAGAGCGCATAAGGGCTGACTATGTATTGCGCACCATTCTTTGAATAAGTCTTGGGATTGCTTCTGTCGGGAGTGTAATGGAAATAGCGGAAGCCGATCTGACAATCTTCTGCTATTGCCTGATGGATTCTGTCGGCATCTTTTACAACGCTGTCGTTCATACTGCGCACACGATCAGCAACGTATGATTGCCGATTAAGGCTCTCTCTGGTTTCTTTACCGGCGAGAGCTTTTATTTTGCCTGTGATTTCTCTTGCTTTTTCTCTTGTTATGAATTTTGAGGATTGAATACCATCCACCAGCAAACGCAGCTCATATGGTTCAAATGGAGGATTCAGGAGGTTATAACCTTTTCTGTGAGGGTCGTATTCTATCTGTAATCCGAACTCCTGCTCCAGAATGACAAGATCAGTATAAAGCGTTTTCTTTTCTATTGGATAGCCCTTTTGTGCTAAATACTCTTCAATATCACGCCTTTTTACAATGCGGTCTTTTCCGGCGTTAGCTTGTAGGTAATCCCTCAAGAGCATCAAACGAATTCCGACAACAGTTTTTCCGTGGTTCATAATTTCACCTCCGTGATGCTGTTAGTATAGCATACAAAAATAAAAGAAAAAAGGGGCAGAATTCTCTGCCCCTTAATACTATTCTGAAACGCTTATTGCCAACAGTTCAGTAATAACTTTATCCAAAAGAGGTAAGTATTTTTCGTCAATGCGGTGAATGGAATCAAGTCGCATAGTATCTTTAGAACGTTCTGCACCGAAAATTACGTAATCAGCGGAAAGGCCAAGAACATTACAAACTTTTATAAGCATCTTTACAGAAATACCTGTTCTACCACGTTCCAACTCTGCGAGATAAGAAACGCTTACGTCCAGCTTTTCAGCAAACTTTTCTCTTGTATAACCCATATTTTCACGAGCTTGTCGAATGCGAGTATGCAATACTATCACCTCAACATATAGTATCGCTGATAGCAAACAAAAAGAAAATCAAGCAATGCTGTATGTAAAACATCTTGAATTAGTTGATATTTTGTGCTATATTAAAGAAAATGAAAGGAGAGGATGTTGTTATGAGTTATATACAGTTATCTGAAAATGAGAAAAGGGAGTGTAGTATAAACTCGAAAGGAAAAATTGTAATGATAGTGTCAGCCGTCGTTCTTTTTTGTGCTTGCTTTGCGGGCGGAGGAACAATGGCGGGTGTTTTTGGTGGAATTGCTTTTGTAGGCTTTATTGTAGGCTTTTTTATGGTAATGTGCAACAGAAATAAAGGGACAATTCTATATGAGAAAGAAATGATGTTAAGAAAAGCCAACCTTAATATCCAAATGGCACAAGTGGGAATGAACCCTCACAAGGAGGAGGTTAAAGTTGCTGAAGCTCAAAAGGCAAAGAAATCTGAAACAGCGGAAATAATCAAGGGAGCGGTTGCTGGTGGTATTGTTGCGGGTGAAGCCGGAGCTCTTGTTGGAGCAGTAATTGCCAAAAGCAAAAATGATAGCAATAAGAAATCATAATTCGAAGGATAGGCTATACACAACCAGATATTCTAAAATTGTTCATAGATGGTCTTATCAAGGATGAAATCCAAGATAAAAGGAAGTCCGTAGAAAATAAAAAGTAGAATGTCCAAAACTAAAATAGAAAGGAGTTGTTAATCAATGAAAAAAGGATTCTTATACGCATTAGCATTCTTAGCTCTTTTGATGTGTATGTCTATGTTCGGTTGCGACGGTGGTTCCAACGATCGTTGTACGATTTGTGGCAAAGAAGCTACACATCAATTCCAAGGATCAGGGTATTGTACAAAGCATTACAACGATGCAGTTTCGTGGGCGATTGATAATGTAAGTGATAACTAACAAAAACAGGGAGCCAACTCGGCTCCCTGTTTTTACGTTTCCAAAAGCTCTATATACTTATAAACCGTTGTTCTGCTCAAATCGCACACTCTTGCAAGCTCGCTGATGTTGAGCTGACCTTTCTTGTAGGCTGGATAATGCCGCAGAAATCCAGAAGGGAGATCATCGACTGTCATTTGCGGTCGCCCGATCTTTGCTCCTTTTGCTCTGGCGTTTTCCATCCCTGACCGCACCCTTGAACGTATCATAGACAACTCAAGCTGACTGAAAACACCTGCCATCTGCAAAAAGGCTTCGCTCATAGGATCAGCCTGACCGTTTCGGCAATCAAGAGTGATGCTGCCAACTATCACCAGCCGCAAACGCTTTTCACGAATCCGCTCGATGATCTCGCAAAGCTGCTTTGTCGAGCGGCAAAGTCTGGAAACCTCCAGAACCGTGATTGTATCGCCTGACTGAGCCTGCGCAAACATTGCTTCCTGTTGGCTCTTGATCTTGCTGTCGCCGTGTTCGTATTCGATGAAAATTTCATCCGCTCCGGCTGCTTTCAGTTCTCGCACCTGACGGTTGATGTCCTGCTTGCTTTCATTGGTCGAGCATCTTGCGTATCCTATATTCATTGTCTGATCTCCTTTCATAAAGAAAGGGGCTTTTGCCCCCTCCTTTATACGCTGATGGTGAAGCGGCGGCTGCTGACCTGCTTGGTGTAGGCTTTGTAGACCTCCGGCATTACCTTTTTGAATGCAGTGCTGTCAAAGCGATTTGAGAGAACGGAAGTCCAGCGGATGATGTACTGACCTGCGATCAACTCTTCGGTGTCCTGCGCTGTCATTTCAGCTTTTATAGCATCTCTGACAGCCTCAGCTTCGTCCTTGAGTTCAGCGATCATTGCCTCATATTTGTTAAGAAGTTCGATCTTTGCGAGCAGTTCAAATTTAGACATTTTGTTTTTCTCCTTTGTTGTTTGGTTTTGTGTTCTTAACTGTCTATATTATACACGAATATCCGTGTATTGTCTATTGGCATTATGCACGAAGATTAGTGTATATTGTTGTTCAAATTATACACTTGATTTCGTGTATGTTTGTGATATAATAAGACAAAAATAGGAAAGGAGTGTTTATATGCCATTAAAGTTCAAAATTGATGTGCTTGCAGCTTTGAAAGAAAAGGGAATAACAACTTATAAGATTAGGCAGGAGAAGATTATGAGTGAATCAACTGTCCAGAAGTTGAGAGCCGGAGAAGGTATTTCTTGGGAGAATCTTGAAACGCTTTGCCGATTGCTTGAGTGCCAGCCCGGCGATCTGGTGGAGTATGTAAAGGAGTGAAACAATGATTAGTAAGGACATGTACCGAGCATTAAAAGAAATTCCTCGATCCACTGAAAAAACCACACTTCCTAAATTGGTTGAAAAACGAATAATGAAAACGGAATTGTTATGGGATTTGATCGAAGAGGCTATAAATTGCAACTACATTAGCTATTCTGCGCGTAATCCGCACAACGACATATATAAAATGTCTTTCTCATTATCTGAATTAGGTCAGATTGAAATGGAGGAATACCGCAGAAAAGTATTTTCTGCAGTCAAGTCAACATTGGCGGTTATTATATCAGGAATTAGCCTTATTGTTTCGATAGTAGCTATTTTCGTTTCGTCTTGTGGCGTTCAATAAAACATCTGTTTTCGTGTTCAGTTGCGGAGGCGTCCAGAAGACAGAAAAATGGGCGAAAACGGTGCTATTTCTGTAAGTAAAAATCAAAACACCTTTTCGTGAACATGGTCGGGGGTGTATTCCGGGAAGCCAGACTTTTTGCAACCAAAAGCAGAAATACGTGGCTCAAACTCCGGCTAAATGACACTTTTGTTTTGAATGACGGTTTTTATGGCTGTCTGCGGCAGAGTATAAAATGTCGGTCGAGCG
>SVPT01000088.1 GCA_015065695.1 Oscillospiraceae bacterium
TACTCGATGTCAATGTTGTTGTAGCCTGTGGCAAACAGACCGATGTACTCCAGATTGGGGCACTGTGCCATGACTTCGGCGGTCATCTGGGTCTTGTTGCAGATGACCGCATTGGCATCTTTGATGCGCTCGGTCAGCTCTTCTGCCGGGGTAAGACCGTAGCAGACCACCTCACCGAATTGCTCCAGACGGCTGAGGTCAAGGTCGCCGCCGGTGACGGTGTCGTTGTCAGGCAGCACTATGCGAAAATCCTTTGTCATATTATATCCTCCCAATTATAGAAAACTGATTTGTGGTATCGCACGCAGAGAAAACCGCGCCCGCACCAGACGCAGGGTGCGGGCGCGGCGGTCATAGATTCAGTGTAAGCGGAAAGTAATCGGAAAAAATCAGAAGTGCGCGCCAAGCTGCACCGCGCTGTCCATCAGCTCGTCCAGCAGGGCGTCGGCTTCGGCGCTGCTGCTCTCGCCGCACACCGCAGCGGGGTAGACCTCCAGCCACTTTACGGTGCTGTCAGCCAGCAGGCAGGAGAGGGTGCGGACGCTGCTTGCCTCGGGGGAGGTCAGTCCGTCCTCGGGATAGTCCAGCGCGGCGTTTGCCCACTGCAGCATGGCTGCTTCCAGTGCCGCATAGCTTTCGTTGGCGCGGACGCTTTTTGCATTCTTGTACTTGCTCAGCGTGGGCTCAAGCTCTGCCATCTGAGCCATGTAGTCGTAGTAAAGGCGGGTCTTTTCCTCCATCATGGCCATGTATGCTGCCTCGTCGGGCTGCTGCTCCCACTCGGCAGTCTGCATCTCTGCGGTCAGGCGGTCGATGGAGCCGGACTGCCCGTCCTCCTCCTCCGACGGAATCTCGTCGGTCAGGGAGAAGCCGCTGCCGCTACCGCCGCAGCCTGCGCCTGCGTTGGAGGTCTGCATCTGCGTGGGTGATACGGCATCGCCGCCGGAAATGGAAGCGGTTGCAGGGCTTATGCAGCCTGACAGCAGCATGGCGGTCAGCAGTGCAAGGGCGGCTGTCAGAGCAATCAGCTTTTTGCGCATGGTTTTTGTACCCGCGCCGCCGTGGGCGCGTTTATTCCTTTCCCCGTTTTTCTTTTTTTCTTTTCTGTCTATATTTGCGTTGATGCGAATACTCTGTGCAAGGCTTTGTTCATGCAGGGCTTTATTCGCTTAACCGGCGCAGCTTGAAAGCAGACCGCCGTCATCTTCCTTGACGCGGGTGAGGGTGATGGAGGCGGGTTTTTCGCTGTCGTCCAGTGCGGAGAGGTAGGTCAGCTTGAGAGTGTCCTCGGAAAGATAGGTTTCAAAGACAGGGTAGGTCTGCTCCTCGATGGTGACGGCGAGGGTGTTGCCTGTCCATTCGTAGGGCAGTGCCTCGTATGCCAGCGCATTCTCGTGGCTGTCGTTGGTCAGGGTGAGCATATCTTCGGTCAGCTCAAGGGTATAGCCGTCGGGGGATTCCCAGGTGCCCACCACGGTTTCAACGGTGTCGCTGCCGCAGCCGGTCAGCAGTGCCAGCAGCAGAAGAAGGGCTGCCGCAAGAGCGGCGATTTTTGTCTTTTTCATTTTTCTCTTTTCCTTTTCGTTTACTTATAATGCTTGCTCAGTGTGCCGAAAAAACCGAAGATTGCGCCGAGCAGTGCTGCCAGAATTACCAGCACAACATCACCGATCTTCCTGAGGATTTCCAATATCTGCTTCCCCAGCTCTTTCCATCGGATTTGCTGATCTGTGTCGCAGGAAAAACGCATGGTTCATCTCTCCTCGTGTCCGGTTATTCTTTGGAATAAATCGGGCTTACTCCTCCAGCAGCTTATAAACAGCGGCGGAGAAAAGCGCGTAGCTGTCGGCGCAGTCGGCGTAGCTTTCCTTTGCGGGCTGCACACCTGCGTTGTCTGCCATTTCGGCAAGGTCGATGCTGCCGGCGATGATGTCGTTGGCGCACATATCCACCTCGGTGAATACCATGGCAAACAGCACCTTGTCGTCCTCGGAAAGCGCACCGTACCATTCGGTAACGGCGGCTTCAAGGTCAGCGGCGCAGTCGGCGGGCAGGGTGTCGGCATAGTCGAGGGCAGCGATGGCAGCGGCAAAGCACTTGAGGGAAGCACCCGCAGTACCGGGCTGGTGGGTCATCACCGCGTCAAGGGCATTTGCACAGGCTTCCTTGTCAAAAACCACTTCATCGGCGGGGTCGGTCGCCTCGGTGGGCTGGCTGTCTGTGGTGGGGTCGGTCTGCTCCTCGGAGGGATTGGTCTGCACCGCAGCGGCGGTGTCGGAAACGACGGGAGTGTCAGTGGTGAGGTTTTCCGGCACACAGGCGGTCAGCAGCACCGCGGTCAGCAGCAGCGCAAGCACAACGGAAATTATCCTTTTCATCAGTATTCACAACCTTTCGTGGGTCTTGTCAGGACAGGTTTGCATAAGGAACCACTGATTAAATCGCACCTGACGGTTTGGCACACATCTTGCTTGCATCTTTTCCGTCATACTTTACAAAAATGCTCGTCGATACACAAAGTATCGACTCCGCTTTTTGTTTTGTCTGACGAAAAATCTGTCTGCGCAATCTGCGCACCAGATTTAATCAGGGTCTACTTTATCAATATTATACATTGTAAAATATGAACAATCAAGACATAAATAAAATTGAACTTGACTTTAACAAAATTTATGCTATAATTCAAATATCGCGTTAATAAATTAAAAATAAAATGCAAGGGAGGGTTGAAAATGGATAGGATTCCTGACTGGATGGAAGGGCTGGACGATGAGGACGTGACGTTTATCAGACGGTTTATCCTGGCCAGCGGCTCGCTGAAGGAGATTGCGGCGCAGTACGGTGTGACCTATCCCACTGTGCGCCTGCGGCTGGACAGGCTGATTCAGCGCATACAGCTCAGTGAGCAGCGGGAGGCAGAGCCGTTTGTGGCGCTGGTCAAGCGGCTTGCGGTGGACGGCAAGCTGGACTTTGACACCGCCAAGCTGCTCATAACACAGTATCGCAGCGAGAAGGAATAAAGCTGCGGCACACATGGAAAGCATCGACACACCCAAAACATATCAGATAACGGAGGATTTATCTATGACAAGCATTGTAGGAATTATCACGATTGCAGTAATGCTGATGCTTACAGCAGGGCTTATCGTATTGCAGGTGTATCTTTCCAAAATGGAAAGCAAATGGCCCGGGCTTATTCTGCCCATACTGTCGCTGGTGATGGCACTGGTTGCTGCATCTGGAATGTATCTTTTCAGCGCCGTACGATATGATGGCACAGAAATTGTGACAGGGCATGAGGAAATCATCATAGAAACCGAGATCGATGAAATAGAGGTCGAAGGGATAGACGAGGAGGAATATGAGCCCGAAGAAATACAGGAAGTAAACACAAGTGAGGCTATGGGCATCGGCTTCGGAGGGGTTTTGCTGCTGTTTGTGCTGTTCAGCATTCCCGCAGCGGTATATTTCATCATATACTTCTGCTGCCGCAATGCGGGCAAACAGAAGCGCGCTCTGGAGGAAATGGCTCTGCAGGACTTGTAATACCGTCACGCTGGGTGCTGAGATAACACATCGCACAGCCGCCGCCGAGGACGTTTCGGCGGCGGCTTTTTCCTTATGTGCGGTGGGGGAGAGGCGCAAAAAAACGCTCCCCGCCGGCATGGAGGAGAGCGTTATGGTCATAGGGCAAGGGCGGTTACTTTCGCATCTGCTCCAAATGCTCCTGCGTAAGCGGGGCAACCTCCCCTTTGTCCATGCGGTATATTTTTCCTGTTTGCATAATGCAGTCGTTCTTTACAAATATCGCGCTTTCGTCGGTCATAAGGCACACAGGAATGTCCATGGAAACCTGCTTTACCGAGGGCAGAAAATCGGCGCCGTCAGACAGATAATGCGCCTTGACGGTGATATTGGCAAGGCTCAGCCCCTCGTAGGGCACAAGGGATTCGTATATATCCACCGTAGGGTTTCCCATGTTCATGGCACCCGCGCTTACGCCCAGTATCACCGCACTGCTTTGGCGGAGCTCGTCGATTATGCCTTTTTCGCGCATCAGCCTGTACTGCTGTGTGGCGTTGCCGCCCATGAGAAAGACGCAGGAAGCTCCGCGAATGAGCGTTACCGCATCGGCTGCGGCTGTGCGGCTGTCAATGACGCTGTAACCTGCAAAGGGCATATCCCTCTCGGCAAACATCTGATGCATTCCGCGGGAATCGTCGTCATTCTGCGCGTGGTTATCAGGATAACAGCTTACAAACACAAGGCTGTCGCGGGTGGTCAATTGCTCCTTGAGCACCTCTGCGATGCTGTCGGTAAAGTGGTGGGTCGGAAACCCGCTGAAAAAGCCAAGCATGGCGGCATTCATAGCTTTGTCCTCCTGTTTCCTTTTAGTCCTTTGCCTTACTGCGGCATATTCTTATTGCTGATTCAGCCATTCCGGATATTCATCTGTGCGGAACGGTCGCTTCCAATGCACATCGCTGCTTTGTGCCTGCAGAAGCAGCTCTTTTTTCTTCCTGAGCAACTCCCTGTCGAGCTTTGCTATATAATATGCCGCGCCCATCTGGCAGTCAGAGCCGTCATAATGCTCATCAAGCAAAAAGGAAAACAGCAGCTCTGCCAGCTCGTCATCATCGGTATGCTTGCTGAAAAAATCATCAATGTAATCTTCAAACGCGGAGTGGCAGCTCCAGACCAGATACTCATACAGATATTCCTTGCTCCACCCATCTTCAGTGAGCGGAACAATGCGTTTTAATTCTTCGGGTGATGAAAAATACATCCATACCACCTCTGCTTCGGAAAATTTTGATTTCTTGCCTTACTCTAGCATATTTTCCACGTTATTTCAATGCCTGTTGCTTATAGATAAAACTTGATTGAAGCGGCGCGCAATTGACTTGTTCTGCATTGAATGGTATAACTATTATGAATCTGAAGAGAAAAAGGGAGAAATAAACACCATGGCGAAAAAGAGGCTTATCGGAATGATGGCGGGCATCATCGGCGTAATACTGGTGGCCGCGGGAATCTGCCTTGCGGCAAAGCACAATGCATCGCTGGGCCTCATCGGCGGCGCGGACGGTCCCACGGCTATTATCGTGAGCAGAGGTATCAGCGATTTCTGGTACATCTATCTTGCGGGTACGGTGGTGCTGCTGACAGCGATTCTCCTGCTTCTCAGGAAGAAGAAATAGGCTTGTGTTTCCGGAATATTTATGGCGGCTGCGTTGCGATTGCAGCCGCCTTTTCTGCGCCATTTTGCGGCGGCTGAATAATTCACAAAGTGTGGTTGAAGTACCTCTGCTTTGGTGGTACAATATAATGTATTGAAAAAATATATCTGCCATGCAACAGAGAGGGATATATGAAAATCAACAACATTGAAGCACAGCTTCTTGCCATGCGTGCGGACAAGCCCGCCGAAAACACCGCGGTGACCCCCTGCCGTACCGCCGACAATATATCCGCGCCGCCGCAGATGGACATTCGTCTGGGGGCGCAGCTTAACGCAATGGAGAAAAACTGGCAGGGCACCATTGAGCATAAGCCCTACTCCAACAGCCGCACTGTGGGCTGGCTGCTGGTGGGTCTGCGCCGTATTGCCCGCCGTCTGGTGCTGCGGCAGTTTGCCGAGGAGACGGTCAATCAGCAAAACCGCTTCAACGAGGCGGCTTTCAGGAGCGTTGATCTGCTGGGCGAGCAGGCGCGCTATTCCGCGCAGGTGGAGCAGCAGCACGCGGCACATCTTGACGAGCTGAACAGGCGGTGCGCCCGCCTTGAGGAGGAGAGGGATACCCTCCGTCAGCAGTGCGCACAGATGCAGACAGCGCAGGAGCAGCAGCTTGCAAGGCTTCAGACTGCCAAGGAGCAGCTTGCGGAGGCCGACAGAGCGACTGCCGAGGGCGTTGCGAGGATAGAAGCAGCCAATCGGGAAGCGGCAGAGCGGCTTGCGCGTCTGGAAGCAGCCGAGCAGGAGCTGCAGCGCAGAATCGAGCGGCTGGACGGACAGAATACCGCCCTGCTGGAAACGGTGCGTGCCGACAATGGTCTGCGCTCGGGCGAATATGCCGAGCAGACTGTGACCGCTGTGGCAGGCTATCTCTCCCGTCAGCAGGCGGCTGTGACCGCCTCCCAGTCGGGCGAGGACGGCATCATCAGCTATCTGCTGGACGCACTGGGAATCCCCGCACAACAGCGCAGCTATCTGGACATCGGCGCAAACCACGCCGTTGCCCTGAGCAACACCTTCCGTTTCTATGCCGGCGGAGCAAGCGGTGTGCTGGTGGAAGCCAACCCCTTCCTTGCCGATGAGCTGCGCCGTATGCGCCCGCGCGATGTGGTGCTCAACCGCTGCATAGCCGACGAGGGCGCGGCGGATACTCTTTCTTTCTATATCCTCAACGGCGATGGGCTGTCAAGCTGTGACCGCGCCTCGGTTGACGCGGCACTGCGCAACAACCCCGCACTGGTGGTGGAAAGCACTGTGGAGGTAGGGTCAATCACCATAGGTGAACTGATAAGGCAGCATATGCCGCAGGCACCCGCTATCCTCACCATCGACATCGAGGGCATGGAAGAGGCGGTGCTGCGCGGCATCGACTGGCAAAGCTGGCGGCCGCCTGTGGTCATTGTGGAAACGGTGGGCTACGACTGCACCACTGTGCTTAAAGAGAAGCAGACCGATGCTGTGCGCTATATGGAGCAGCAGGGCTATGTTGAATATGCCTTTACGGGCATCAATTCCATTATGGCTGATGCCTCGGCATTCAGGAAAGGGGGAGCGCAGCGATGAGGATAGGACTGGACGCGTCCGCCATATACGGCCCGATGAGCAAGAATCGCGGCATAGGCAACTACTGCACCGACCTGCTGGAAGCACTGCTGCGCTGCTGCCCGCAGCATGAATTCTTTCTGCTGAACATCAGCGAGGACACCCCCTTTGCCGCAGGTGTGCAGCAGAGGGCGCGGCTGCATGAGGAATATATCTACCTCCCCCTGAAAAACGAGGGCATCTCTTCCGAGGACAGGCGGGAGCTGTTTGGCGATGTGGTGCGCAGCTTTGTCACCCGCTTTCAGCTTGATGTGTTTGTGGTCACCTCTCCCTTTGACGTGACTTATCCCACGTATTCCCGGGAGTGGTTTGGGGAGACTGCCGTTGTCGCTATCGTCTACGACATCATTCCTTATATATTCAAGGAGCGTTATCTGGGAGACAAAAATGCCTTTGACTGGTATATGTCCTGCGTGGACTTCCTCCGCACTGCCGACCGGCTGTGCGTTATCTCACAGAGCGTAAAGGACGACCTTTGCAGCTATCTGGATTTCCCCGGGGATAATATAGACGTCATCTGGGGCGCGGTGGGCAGACGCTTCAAGGAATTTCCTGTGCCGGAGGAGCGCAAAAATGCCCTTGCCGCACAGTATGGTATACGGGACGGATTCATCATCTGCACCGGCGGCGATGACGACCGCAAGAACATTGACGGGCTGATAACGGCATATGCCGCTCTGCCCAAAGATACCCGCAGACAGCATCAGCTTGTGGTGGTGTGCAAGCTCAGCCCCGCCTCCATGGAGCGATACAAGGCACTGGCACAGCGCAGGGGTGCCGCCGAGGACGTGGTACTGACCGGCTTTGTCAGCGACAGCGAGCTGGTGGAGCTGTACAACCTTGCCGCCCTGTGCGCATTCGTTTCCCGCTACGAGGGCTTTGGTCTGCCCATCGTTGAGGCATGGCGGTGCGGCACACCCGTGGTCACGGCGGATAATTCCAGCCTTGTGCAGCTTGCGGGCGATGCCGCTGTGGTGGTCAATGCCGACAGCCGCCAGAGCATTACCAACGGACTGAGCAGTGCGCTGGAAAGACTGCCCGACCTGACACGCAGGGGCAAGGAGCGCGCAAAGCGGTTTACATGGGAGCAGTCGGTTGCCGACATGATGGGCAGCGTGGAGATTATCGAAAAGCAGCGCAGTGCCGCGCCACGCAGGCGTCTGGCGGTGTTTACGCCCATGCCGCCCCAGCAATCGGGCATTGCTGACTATTCCTATGACATTATCGAGCGGCTGCGGAAGTATTATGACATTGACGTATTTGTGGAGGACACCGCAAAGGTTGATGCCCTGCCGCGTGAAATGACAGGCGTAGCCATTCTGTCCCACAAGAGCTACCGACCATCGGAATACGCCCACACCGTCTTTGAGGTGGGCAATTCCGATTTCCACTACTATATGTACCCCTATATCCAAAAGGGGGCAGATATTATCGAGCTGCACGACCTTAACCTGTATTATGCCGCCCGACATTTTTCAACCATCGATCCCACAGTCCCCTTTGACAGATGGCTGGACATGGAATGCGCGGAAAACAAGGCTTCTGACCCGCCGCTGATGAACAGCTTCCTTGTAGACTGTGCGCAGAAGGTCATCGTACACAGCGGCTATGCCAAACGGCATCTGCTGCGCAGCGACTTCTCCCGACAGGTACGCTTCCTGCCCCATTATGCCATGCTGAAGCCCATGAAAGAGGACGACCACCGCAAAGCACGTCAGCGGCTTTCCCTGCCGCAGGACGCAATGATTCTCGCCGCCTTTGGCTTTATACACGAAACCAAGCGCTCGATACCCACACTGCACGCCTTCCGCAGGCTGCTTGACCGCTGCGGTGACAGGGATATTCGTCTGCTGTATGTGGGCAAGCTGCCGCAGGAGCTTGAGGAGGTATTCCCGCAGGAGGTGGAGCGGCTGAAGCTGCAGGACAAGGTTACCGTCACAGGCTTCACCGAGCTTTCGGAGTTTCTCGACTACATTGATGCCGCCGACCTGAGCATCAACCTGCGTTATCCCTCCAACGGAGAAACCAGCGGCGTGCTGATGCGCACACTGGCGAGGGGCAAGGCGATAATGGTCAGCGACATCGGCAGCTTTGCGGAGATTCCCGAGGACTGCTGCATACGCATACCCTCCGCCGAGGGAATGACCCTTGAGGAGGAGAGCGCGGTCATTGCCAAGGCTTTGCAGGACTTTGTACAGAGCAGGGAAATGCGCAGCAGACTGGAGCGCAACGCCCGCAGCTTTGCCGAGCGTGCCATTGAGATAGATACCGTCACAAAGCGGCTGGTGCGCTTTATCGAAGAGCCGGTACACCCCCGCCGCAGCGGCGAGTGGTACGACCGCATCATCGCCGCGGAGAAGGCGCAGGCGGGCAACGTATGCACGCTGCAGCAGCTTATGGACACCCTTGCCTTCTCCAAGAATCCCTTTGGCGATGACTATATACCCGAAGAAGACGAAGAGTGAGCAAAAGCCGTTGCCCGCATAATAAAGAAAAAATAAACGCAAAACGCATTGAAACGCGGGAGATTTCGGCTATAATAAGATAGAATAAAATAGCAGCACATATATTAGGAGGTTAACAAGATATGTCTGATTCCTGCACCCATGATTGCTCAACCTGCACCGCCAACTGCGGCTCCCGCACCGGCGAGGCTCAGGTTCCTCAGTTTGAAAAGCTCAACGCTTACAGCAGCGTAAAGAAGGTCGTTGCCGTTGCCAGCGGCAAGGGCGGCGTGGGCAAATCCCTCGTCACCTCGCTGATGGCAGTGCTTATGCAGCGCAGGGGCTACAAGGTAGCCATAATGGACGCCGACCTGACCGGTCCCTCCATTCCCAAGGCATTCGGCGTTTCCGGCCGTGCCGAAGGCAACGGCGAGGTCATCTTCCCCGCCGAGACCAAGACCGGTATTCAGCTTATGTCGGTCAACCTGCTGCTGGAAAATCCCACCGACCCTGTCGTATGGCGCGGCCCTGTGTTGGGCGGCGTTATCTCCCAGTTCTGGAGCGACGTCGTGTGGAAGGATATTGACTTCATGTTCATCGATATGCCTCCCGGAACAGGCGACGTGCCCCTGACCGTATTCCAGAGCCTGCCCGTTGACGGACTTATCACCGTAACCGCACCTCAGGGTCTGGTTTCCATGGTGGTGGAGAAGGCTGTGCGCATGGCAGAGATGCTGGAAATCCCCATGCTGGGCGTTGTGGAGAACATGAGCTATGCCAAGTGCCCCGACTGCGGCAAGGAGCTGAAGGTGTTCGGCGAAAGCCACATCGAGGAAATCGTCAGCAGGCACGGTCTGCCCCTGCTGGGTCGTCTGCCCATGGACATCAAGCTGGCAAGCGCCTGCGATGCCGGCATGATAGAGCTGTTTGACGGTGACTGGCTGGAGCCCGCCGCCGACGCAGTGGAGGCTCTTCTCGGCGAGCAGTAAACAACAATAAAAGAATATTCCCGCCGCTTTGCGCCCCAAAGGGTACAAACGGCGGGAAATTTTCAATGGAGGGCTTTGCCCGATTTCTCCGAAACAAGAAAAGGAAAAAAACGCTATGATTATCATGTCAGTTGACCTTGGCAAGAGCCGCACAGGGCTTGCCGTGTGCGATGCGGGAGAGATTCTCGCCAGCCCCGCCGGTGTGGTGCATGAGCACAGCCGAGAGCGTCTGTGTGCCGCCATCTGCCGTGCCGCCGCCGAGCGTGGGGCGCAGCTTCTGGTGGTGGGGCTGCCCCGCAATATGGACGGCTCTGAGGGGGAAAGTGCCCGCAATGCCCGGGAGTTTGCCGCCCTGTTGGAGCAGGAGAGCGGTATCAAGACCGAGCTGTGCGACGAGCGCGGCACCACCATCACCGCCCACCACTACCTCAACGAAACCAACGTCCGCGGCAAAAAGCGCAAGGAAACGGTGGACGCTGTGGCGGCGGTCATCATTCTGGAGAATTTCCTCACAATGAGAAAAAACAGGAGTGCGGGAACATAAAGGAAACACTGAATATTTTGCACAGGGGCGATGCTCGGGTATTTCGGGTGTCGCTCTTTTTGTTGAGGTGCATTTGATTGGGCTTTTGCAGGGGCACCGCCTCCAGGCTTTGCCCAGGCTATGCCTAGGCACCCCGCGAATTTTCTATGCAGAGCATGGAAAAATTGAGTAAAACTTTTCTGTTTTTGGTTGTTTGAAAAGTCAAACTATTCGCAGAAGCGTCAAGGTTTCAAGCGTCAAGCCAGAGGAAGAAGCGTAAAGGGGCGGGCGGGT